>DASVVH010000643.1:0-11552 GCA_036386615.1 Ardenticatenaceae bacterium | reverse complement strand
CATTTTCAATGTCATCAAATGTAATCATTTCCAGGCACAACCGCCGTTCGTCCATCGTCCTTCGTCCTCAAATGCTCAACAGCCCAACTTCAACTATAATAGGCAGCGAACAGGCCGCCTCTCGCGGCCTCTGCTACCCATAAAGAAGAGGTAAACCGGAAATGGACGAACTCATCAAGCAATTAGAAGGGACGATGCAGCGCATCGAGGCACTCCTGGTGCGACTTTGACGTACCCGGCAAAGAGCTAGAACTCACCTCCCTCGAACAGGAATCGGTCTCGCCCGGCTTCTGGGACGACAACGACTACGCCCAGAAGACGATGCGCCGCACCACCACCCTCCGCCAGCAGATTGAACCCTGGCGGGCGCTGCAACGGCGCGTGCAGGAAGCGCTCGACCTCGCCGAACTCCTCGAATCGGAGGATGACCCGACCCTCGCCGAAGAGCTAGCCGCCGAGGCCACCAGCATCGCCGAGGCGTATGACAAGCTGGAATTCCAGGCCGCCCTGAGCGGCGAGCACGACGCGGGCGACGCCATCCTTGCCATCTTCGCGGGCGCGGGCGGCACCGAATCGCAGGACTGGGCCGAGATGCTTTTCCGCATGTACCTGCGCTGGGCCGACCAGCACGGCTACAGCGTCTCCGTTCTGGACCGCATGGACGGCGAGCAGGCGGGCCTCAAGAGCGCGACTCTGGAAATCGTGGGGCCGTATGCCTACGGCTACCTCAAGAGCGAGAAGGGGCCGCACCGCCTCGTCCGCATCTCCCCCTTCGACTCCCAGAGCCGCCGCCACACCTCCTTCGCGGGCATAGACGTGATGCCCGTTCTGGACGACAACGTGGACATCGAGATAAACTCCGACGACCTACAGATAGACGTTTACCGCGCGAGCGGCGCGGGCGGGCAGCACGTTCAGAAGAACTCCACCGCCGTCCGCATCACCCACATGCCGTCGGGCATCGTCGTCAGTTGCCAGAACGAGCGCTCGCAGACGCAGAACCGCGAGTCGGCCATGAAGGTGCTCAAGGCGCGCCTCTACGAGCGAGAGCAGGAACGGCTGGACGCCGAGCGCGCCAAAATCGCGGGCGTTCACAAGAACGCGGAGTGGGGCAACCAGATTCGCTCCTACGTCCTCCATCCCTACCAGATGGTCAAGGACCACCGTACGAACGCGGAGACGGGCAACACCCAGAACGTTCTCGATGGCGACCTCGACCTCTTCATCAATGCCTACCTCAAGGATCAGGTGGGCAACGGCTCGCAAGCGGCCTGATAGAAGCTATACCTGAAACCATGACCGACATCTCACGCGCCTACGTCGAGTTGGCGCACGCCATCGAGCAGCATAATCCGGGGTACATAGACGGCTATTATGGGCCGGACGAGTGGGCCGTTCGTGAGCAGCGGCCCCTCGCGGAGCTTGCGCGGGACGCCGATGACCTTGCACGGGCGGTGGCGGCGCTCGAAGGCGAGGAGCGCCGCGCCTTCCTGGCGGCGCAGGTCCGCGCCATGCAGACCTCCATCGCCCTGTTGCAGGGCGAGGCCATCCCGTACAGCGAGGAGGTGCGCCGCCTCTACGACATCGAGCCGGAGCGCGTCCCCGAAGAGCGCTTCGACGAGGCGATTGCCCTGCTGGACCACCTGCTGCCGGGGCAGGGCGAAATCGCGCCGCGCGAGCAGGCGTTCCGCGCCCAATTCGACGTTCCGCTGGACCGCCTGCCGCCCGTGCTCGACGCCATCGTGGAGGAGTTGGCCCGCCGCGCCCGCGCCCTCTGGCCGCTGCCGGAGGGCGAATCGTTCGAGGTGCAGGTCGTGAAGGATGAACCCTGGGGAGCCTACAACTGGTATCTCGGCAACTATCGCTCCCGCATTGACATCAACACTGACCTGCCTAACAACGTCACCGCCCTGCCTGACCTCGTGGCTCACGAAGCTTATCCGGGCCATCACACGGAGCACGCCATCAAGGAGCACCTGCTTCTACGGGAGCAGGGCCGGGGCGAGCACAGTATCCTCCTCATCAACGCGCCGGAATGTGTGGCGAGCGAGGGCATCGCCACCCGCGCCCTACAGATGGTGATGAGCGAGGACGAGGTGCGCCAGTGGCTGGCGGACGACTTGGTGGCGAGGGCGGGTCTGTCGGGCGTGGACGTGGAGACGATGCTGGCGGTGAATCAGGCCAAGCAGGAGATGCGCGCCGTCACGGGCAACGCCGCGCTGCTGCTGCACGAGGAGGGCGTGAGCGAGGAGGAGGTGGTCGCCTACCTCCAGCACTATCGCCTTGCCAAGCCGGAGGAGGCGCGGAAATCGGTGCAGTTCATCACGCACCCCAACTTCCGCTCCTACATCTTCACCTACACGGTTGGGGCGAACCTGCTGGACCAACTCTTCGCGCAGCGTGACAGGCAGGAGACCTTTGGCCGCCTCTTGCGTGAGCCGCTGACGCCCGGCACGCTCCGCGCGTGGATTGCAGAGTAGGCTGCATCAGAGGAGTAAGCGGAGTCAACTAGCAGAAGCGAACAGGCGCTACTCCGTCTCCGCGATTACCTCGTCCAGGATACTCAACACGCCCTCGATGTGGCGCTCGAAGCTGAATTGCTCCTCAACGGCCTGACGGCCAGCGCTGGATATGGCCTTTACCGCCTCCCGATTGTCCGGGTCCGCAATCCAGGTCAACGCTTCGACGTAGCTTTCAGCCGTCCCGCTGACGACCAGCCCCGTCTGCCCGTCTTCGATGTGGTCACGGACGCCCAGCGTATCGTTGACAATCGTCGGCTTGCCCAGCCACATCGCGTTGAGATAGGTCTGCTGGCCCGCCGCGCGGTGTAGCCCCTGCTCAATAGGCACCACGACGGCCCACGCCGAGCGCAACAGCGCCATGAACCGCTCGTGCGAGACGGTGCCTGTAACGATATTCGGCGGGAGGTCGTCGCGGCCATCGAGGTGATGCGTGGCGAAGATGAAGCGGCGCTCCGGCATCCGTCGCGCTGCCTCGACCAGTGGCTCGTAGTCCCGCATGGAGTTTCCGCCCGCGAAGACGTACTCGCCATCCGGTGCTGCCGCTGTCGAATCCTGAGCGTCAAAGGTGAAAAAGAAGGGGCAGAAGCGCATCTTCTCGTGCGCCACGCCCCAGACGAGCGGGAACAGGCTCAGTTCTTCGGTGGACTGGACGACATAGCGGACGATGGCGCGGTCAGCAAGGCGCAGGAGCAGCTTTTCCAGCAAGCCCCGCACGCCATTGTTCGGCTCCCACATGCAGCCCAGAAGGATGATGCGAGGGCGAAAGCGGCTCGGCCAGAGGCCGATGAACGCAGCCGCCAGCACTTCCGGGTGGAGCCGACCCCAGGAACTGGAAAGCAATAAGACCTTCTCGCGCCGGGCGACCAGCAAGACACGCAGGAAGATTCTGACCGCATCGCGGAAACTGCCGGAGATTGGGCGCGCGACGTAGCGGCCAAGCGCCTCAAAGAGGGGGTCGCGCCGATAGTCTATCGTCGTGGCAAAGGCGGGGGAGAGTTGGGCGTGCATCAGGTTACGCGGTCCACTCGAAAACCTCTGCTCTAATGAAGCAGAATAGGTTGAAACAGACTCTAATGAAGCAGATTCTGTTCCCTCAGCGTAGCGGACGCTTCTAGCCATTGCTATCCCCCATCTGGTTCATCCGGCGATGAATAGCATTCTAGTGCTTGGATGCGCGGATGGCTTCCTCCAGTTGCAGGGAGATGACCTCCGAGATGCCGGGGTCGCTCTGCGAGATGCCGTAGATGGCACGGGCGGCTTCGATGGTGCCCCGGTTGTGCGTGACGACGATGAACTGCGTCTCCCGCGCGAGTTCCGTCAGCGTGTCGCGGAAGCGGCCCACGTTCGCCTCGTCCAGCATCGCGTCCACCTCGTCCAGCACGCAGAAGGGGGCCGGGCTGACCTTCAGGATGGCGAAGATGAGCGCGGCGGCGGTCAGCGCCCGCTCCCCGCCGGAAAGTAGAGCGATGTTCTGAGCGCGCTTGCCGGGCGGGCGCGCAATCAGTTCGACGCCCGTGCTGGCCGCGTTCTCCGGGTCCGTTAGTTCGAGCCGTGCCTGCCCGCCATTGAAGAGGCGGGTAAAGTAGACTCCGAACGCTTCATCAATAGCCTGGAAGGTCGTCACGAAGCGCTCCCGCATCACCACGTCCAACTCCGCGACGATGCGGCGCAGGTCGTGAGAGGCGCGGGTCAGGTCGTCGCTCTGCTCGGTGAGGAAGGTGTGCCGCTCGACCAGTTCGGCGTACTCGGCGGGGGCTTCCGGGTTGATGGGGCCGAGGTAGCTGATGCGGCGGCGCAGGCGGCGCACGTCGTTCTCCAGCCCCTCAGGCAGGGCGACCACCTTTGGCAGCGAGGTCAGCAACTCCTCGATGGAGATTATCGGCTGGTGTGGGAACTCCTCGCCCATTTCATCTACTTGCGCCACGCCGAGGTCGGTCTCAATCTGCTCGCGCAGGTGGGCCAGCCGCTCCTCGGCAGCCTGAAGCGCGAGGTGAGCGGAGTGCGTCTCCTCTTCGCGCTCATGGCGGCGCTGGCGCGCGGCGAGGTGCTGCTCTTCGAGTTCCGCCAGCCGCTCCTCGTTCTGACTATGTTCCTGGTCCATTGGGCGCGCCTGTTGCAGCGCCGCCTCCAACGCGGCCTCGACTCGCTGCGCCTCGGCTTCCAAGCTAACGGTGCGCTGTGCCAGCGTCTCCGCCTCCTGCTGAAGCTGCGATGCCTGCCGCGCCTTGGCCGTTTGCCGCTGCGCCAGCCGCTCCAGCGACTCCTTGAGTGCCTCGCGGCTGCGCTGCCAGCCCGCAAGCTGTTCATCCATCACGGCAAGGCGCGTGCGGACCTGCTCCACCGCCTGCCGCAGGGTGGCGGGGTGGCTCGCCTCAAGCTGCGCTTCCAGGCCGCCGATGCGCTGCTCGGTCTCGTGGTGCTCTCTTTCGAGCGCTCCGAGTTCGCCGCCAATCGTGTCGCCCTGCTGCCGGAGCGCAGCGCCCTCGCGCTCGGCCTTCTGGATGAGGCCCTGCCGCCACACCTGTTCCTGCTGTAACTTCTCGGCGTCGCGCCGCTCACGCTGAAGCGCGGCCTCGACTTTCTGCGCGTGGCGCTCGCTCTCGGCAAGCTCGCGCTCCACGCCTTGCAGCCGCTCCTCAAGGGCGTGCAGGTGCTCCGCCGCCTCCTGCACTGCGGCCTGAGCCTCCTCCTGTTGCTGCTCGACGAGGGAGATGCGCTCCGGTAGTTCGGCCCACTCGCGGCTCTGGGCCAGCAGGGCGTCCCCGCTACCCGTGCCGTGCCCCGCGATGATGGCACCCCGCCGCAGGCGGACCTGCCCGTCCAGCGTGACGAGGTTCCAGACCTGCCCAGTGCCGTTCAGCGAGTCCACGACGGACCAGTCCTCTACGACGAGCCAATCGCCCAGCAGGTGCTCCAACAACGTGGGGTCATCGGCCTGCACGAGGTCTGCCGCGCGCCCCAGGATGCCGTCGCCTTCGGGAAGGCGGGTGCTCTCCGGGCCGCTCAGGTGGGCGAGTGGGAGCAGGGTGACGCGGCCAACCTTGCTCGCGTATAGCCAACTTTGCACGCCGTCACCACTCTCGCGGAGAACCATCGCCTGCAACATCTCTCCGAGTGCCGCGTCCACCGCCGGGACGAGATGTTCAGGCACGCGGAAGTGTTCCGCTACCGGACCCAGCAGCCGCTCTCCAAAGCGCGTAGACTCGGCCAGCAGGGCACGCACACCCGCGCCGTAGCCCGCGCCCTCGCGGCGCAAGCGTGCCAGCAAATCCCGCCGGGTGACGAGTTGGGTTAACTCGCGCTGGACGGTGTGCAGCGCCTCTTGTGCTTCGCGTTGGGCGGCAACGGCCTCGCGCCGCCGTTCCAGCAGGGTCGCGCGTTCGCTCCTCAGCGCGTCGCGCTGGCCCTGAACGACGGTCACTTCTTCGGCAAGCTGTCTCACCTCATCGTCGCGGCGCTCAAGGCGCTCGGCCAGGGCGGCGAGGGCCTGCTGGTGGCCCTCAGCCTCGCTTATGAGTTGGCGCTGGCGGTCCCCCAGCGTTCCCCGGCGCTGTGAAAGTTCGCTCTGCCGAGCGGTCAGTTTGCCCAGAGCGCGCCGCGCCTCTTCCAGAGTTCGGCGGTGGGCGGCGCGTACCGTCTCGGCCCCGGCAAGCGTGGCCTGTGCCTCTTCTAACT
This sequence comes from Ardenticatenaceae bacterium, assembly GCA_036386615.1. Classification (GTDB taxonomy): domain Bacteria; phylum Chloroflexota; class Anaerolineae; order Ardenticatenales; family Ardenticatenaceae; genus DASVVH01. Next base: position 5,355 of record DASVVH010000643.1, on the reverse strand, counting down.
CTGCCTGTGCCCCGGCGCGGCGTGCAAGAAGGCTCTCGCCGTCGCGGTTGGAGGCATCCAGGCGGCCCCGCAGTTCAGCCGCCTCCGCTTCCAGCGATTCCTGCTCCTGCCGCAGGCTCTCCTGCTGGCGCTCGAAGCTCCGCTCGCGCTCAAGGGTCACGGCCCGCTCGCGCCGCAGCCGCTCGGCCTCGGTTCGCAGTTGGCCGCGCTCCCGGCGGGAGCGCTCCAACGCCTCGCGCAACTCGCTCTGACGGCGGCGCAGCCTGTCTAGCTGCTGCTCGATGCTCGTCACCTGCAACGTCGCGCCCCGGAGCTGCGTCCTCGCTTCGTCAAGCGTGCTCTTCGCGCCGGAAAGTGCCTGCACGGCCTGACCCCAGCGATAGCCGTAGAACTGGCGTAGGAGGTCGTTCAGGGTCTCGACCAGCCCGGTATACTCCTCGGCGCGCTCTGCCTGCCGCCGCAGCCGCCCCAGGCGCGGCTCGATTTCGGCCACGATGTCGCGGATGCGCGTCAGGTGCTCCTCGGTCTGGCCGAGCCGCCGCAGCACCTCGTCGCGCTTGCCCTGGTAGGCACCCAGCCCCGCCGCGTCCTCGAAAAGCTGGCGGCGCTCCTCGGCGCGGAGTGAGAGCGCCGCGTCCACAAGGCCCTGCCCGATGACGGTGTACGAGTTCGCGCCGATACCGATGTGTGCCAGGAGTTCGTGAACGTCCCGCAGGCGAACCCGGTTGCCGTTGATGAGGTATTCGCTCTCGCCGTTGCGGTAGATGCGCCGCCCGACGACGACCTCGGAGAAGGCTACGGGGAGTAGCCCCTCGCTGTTGTCAATGGTGAGAAAGCCCTGCGCCATGCCCATGCGGGCGCGGCGCTCGGTGCCGCTGAAAATCATGTCCTCGCTGCGGCGGGCACGCAGCAAGGCGGGGCGCTGCTCGCCAAGAATCCAGCGCACGCCGTCGGCGAGGTTGCTCTTGCCGCTTCCGTTTGGCCCCACGACTGCCGTGATGCCGTCCGCGAAGCGGAACTGCACTTTCCCGGCGAAGGTCTTAAAGCCGTGTAGCTCCAATTGCTTTAGCTGCATCCGAACCTTATAGCCCATCTAGCCACGTCTGTTTGGATAGTGGAGCGAGTATAACAAAACGGTGGCTTTGTCCAAGTCTGTGGGAGGACCGACGACCGACGACCGACGACCGACGACCGCTAACGGATTACGGCATAACGCAAAGACGCACCAACAGTAGGCGCTTTAGGCGAGGACGCAAAGACGCAAGGGGTTTTTCTTGAAGGGGAGGGATGGGCTTGTGGAAAGGGACTGCTCGAAGAAGGGGAATGGTGGGGAGGAACGGAGGCAAGGGGCAGGGGTGCCGAGACCGTGTTATGTGAAGTACGGCTTACAAAAGCTTACATTGAAGGGCGATGATGTAAGCCTTTGTTGACATAATATACAGAAATGGGGGTAAGCCGCATTGGGGCGCTTTTGATACGGCTACTGCGCCTCGCGGAGGGGGAGCAGGTGATACAACACTTTTGCCTCTCATTGCCTGTCGCGTGAAGCCCAAAATAAACAGCGAGGGGGTGGCACTGAGCCACCCCCTCGCGGAATATACTGTATCGTCGGGGCTGCTACCAGTAGCGCAGGGAGAGCAGCCAGCGCTCCACTCCTCTGAAGGTGTCGCGCCCGAAGTGTCGGAGTGCGCGGTCGGCGTCGTCAATAATATTCCCTGCCACAGCGCCAGCGCGTCGAGCACTATCCGCCACCGCGTCTGCGCGGCCCTCTACCGAGCCTACGGTTCGTCTCGGCCCGGCGAAGGGGTCACTCAAATCGCTACTCATCTGCTGGAGCGCGGCTCCAAGCCCAGCGGCCTCGCGGTTGACGCCCGTGCTCAAATCATTCATGCCGAACACGGCGGTCCCGTCGCTTACGATGGTGGAGAGGTCCAGGAGGGTCTCCTGCAATCCCGCGCTGGCGGCGGGCGTTTCAAAACCCCGGCCCGACAGGTAATGCTCTATCGCGTTGATGGCTCCAAGGCCGATTACCAGCGTCAGTATGGTCCGTACAATGATGCTCCAGAGGGGTAGGACCGACCACCAGCCGACGGCGCGCCGCAAGGGCCGGGCGTAATATCCCGCTCCGGTGCTGCTATGATAACCGTACATGAAGCCCCCTTGCCTACTTCAAAGATAAGTCTCTATCCGTAAAATGCTCGAAGCCTCTGCAATTCCCTATATGCGTGTAGCATGCTGGGTGGATGCTTCACTCCGTTCAGCATGACAAGGGGCGGTGGCTCGCTTGCTATCGCCTTCAATACCTGCGTGACAGAGCCACCAGACGATTTTACGGATAGACACTAAAGCTGAATGGAGCCTTCCAATCAATACTGGTGGTGCGGCAGTGTTGAGTAGCGCCCGTAGGAGATGAGCAGGGTAAAGGATGGTGTACACGCTCCGGCACCTGCTGATTCAGGAGTGAGTATAACCGATAGACGAAAGTTCAACAAACGGTAGTACGGTGGTACTACTTTGTGCCAGGAGCTTGCCACTTTTGGCGCTTCCCTTTACCTTTCAGGGCAGAGAACAGGATGCTCATGGGAGAAGAGGATGGCTGACGCGGGCTGGATACAGGAAGAGGCAGCGCTGTCGCTCGAACGGCTGTGGCCTTGGCTGGAAGCGGAATTTCAGGAGGTCTCGCCCACCTCGCGGGAATGGCAGGAGTTTGAACGGCGTCTGAGGGGCGAATGGGAACGGCTCTTCGGCCTGCTCGTCCAACTGTACGGGCAGAACCGTTTCCGCAGCTACGGCATGGGCTACCGCTTCACCGACCTCGTTTCGGGCAGCCGCTACTCGGCCAACGGGCCGCTCTCCCTCGACCCTTACCAGTTTGTCTGGCTGGAGGGCGATGCTGGACAGGACAGTCAATAGACGAAAGACGAAGGACGAAGGACGAAGGACGAAGGTAACGGCTTACAGCTTTTAACTAATTTCTGAATAGACGCTTGCGCTCCATGCCTGGCTAGGGGACTCCCGGATGCTCGCGATGGGCGATGTGCTACACGACCGATACGTCACCGTCCGCGCGCTAGGGCACGGGCCGACGGGTGCTGTCTACGAGGCGCAGGACCAGCGGCTGGCGAACCTCGTAGCGCTCAAGGAGATTCGCGTTGAGGGCGAAGCCCTGCACCGCGAAGTCGAGCGGATGGCGCACATCCTGGCGGGAATCCATCATCCCTCTCTGCCGGAAATCACCGATTACTTCCGGGCCAACGGCGCTCAGGTGCTCGTCATGGCCTACTGCACGGGGGAGACGTTGGCCGCGCAGGTGGCCGAGCAGGGCGGGCCGTCCCCTGTCGAGCAGGTGCTGTCGTGGGGCGACCAGATACTCGCCACGCTGGACTTCCTGCACACCTATCACCCGCCCGTCCTGCACGGCGATGTGAAGCCCCAGAACCTGAAGCTGGACGCGCAGGGGAACGCCGTGCTTCTTGATTGGGGCCTCGTCCGGGGCAATCCTGCCGCGCGCACGGCCTACGTCTCGCCCTACGCGCCTCTGGAGCAGGTGCAGGGAGCCAGCGTCGGGCCGCGCAGCGACCTCTACAGCCTCGCCGCGACGCTCTACTTCCTGCTGACGGCGACAGAGCCGCCTGATGCTCTGGTGCGCGCTGCCGCCATCATTGACGGACGGCCCGACCCACTGCGCCCGGCCCACCTGTTGAACCCGGAGGTTCCCAGCGGCGTCTCGGAGTTGCTGACGAGGGCGATGGCTCAGAACCCCGGCCCGCGCCCCACCTCGGCGGCGCTGATGCGGCAGGCGCTCGTGGATGCCACTCAGGGCAATGCGCCACCAGCAATTCCACCGCCAGTTGCGCCGCGAACTGACCTTCCGACGGATACGCTTCCTGGAGGCGTCGCTGTCGCTCCGGTGCTCCCCATCAGGACGGACGCTGACGCGCCGCTCGTCCCCGCGCCAGAGGTGCCGGACGGTGAGGCAGCCCCGCGCCGCAGCCAGGCGGCGCTCTTCTTCACGACTTTCGGTGCGGCGTTGGTCCTGCTCTTCTTCGTGGGCGGGGCGGCGCTCTGGGCGGCGGGACGTTTCGACGACGGGTCGGGTTCGGCCATAGCGGAGCCATCGCCCACCGCCACCGAGCGCTCCTCCCTCTCCAGCACGCCCGACGCGCCGGGTATCCTGCCCACCGAGACGGAGCGGCCATCGCCTACGGCGACGAAAACGGCCACCCCGCAGCCGGAGGAGCCTTCGCCCACTGTCTCGGAGACGCTAGCCTCGCCCACTGTCTCTGAGACACCAGCTACGCCCGCGCCAACCGAGACGACGGCTCCGCCTCCGCCAGCGACTCGCCCCGCGCCGACGCGGACGCCCACGCGCGCCCCTGCCCCCTCTTCAACTTTCACGGCCACGCCAGCACTGACGGAAACCCCACCCGCTGCTGTTACTGCTACGGAGACGCCGGAGTTGCCGACGGCAACTGCCAGCGTCACGGCTGCCCCAGAGTCGCCGACTCCGACGGCTACCACGACGCTAATCCTACCGCAGTTGCCAGTCACGCGGACGGTGACACCCTATCCTGCTCCATCGCCGTAGGCACCTGTTCATATACCAATGGCCCGTGAAGCGGAAGCCGCCGGGGGTTCAGGAGCAGTGACCTCGACGAGGTATACGCCAACTATGGCCGGGGCCAAAGCGGGGGAGACACTTGTACGTAGGGGGTGTACGGATACACAAGGTTAGCATACAGATCCAGCCAAGTCGTGAAGGAGGCAAACGTGTTAACGCCTCAAGGATGAACCTTGGTGGGTGGATCCCCTTAAGGTCGCTTCGCAGATTCACTTCGTTCAGGATGACAAGTAAGGAGCTAGAGCTTACTTGATGTATGCCTGGGCAAACACCAATGTATGTGAACCTCGTGAAACAGTACAGGGGGTGGTAGACCGATTCGTTGAGCGAGGGCACCTTGGGAGTTGGCGCGCCAGCCCTTATAGTGGTTGGAGGCTGACGTTGCCTGACGAATTCTGCGGCGACAGGTTCACTACGTAGATGGTGGCACTGCCCCAGTTGAACTCGTAGGCGTAGTAATTGTTGGTGGTCATGACATCGTAGCCCGGTTCCGGCGTGTTCTGGGCGGCATTCAGTGCGATTACGCGAGCATTGTTGCCGGTGTCGTCGTTTGGGCCGCCGACGATGGCGAAGATGGTTAGGTTGCCGGAAGGGGCGCGCAGGTTCAGCCGCATGTACCGCGCGAGCGCCGTGCCCTGAGTACACTGCGCCACGACGAGCGGTACGTTCGTGCCGTCCGAGGGGAGGGTCTTGCAGGACCAGCCCGGCATCCCTGGCCCGGCGGCGGCGATGGC
>DASVVH010000642.1:0-2960 GCA_036386615.1 Ardenticatenaceae bacterium | reverse complement strand
CCAGGAACGAGCCTGCGCTGGCAATCACGTCAATCACCTCTTTGGGCGCGACGGTCCAACTGATGCGCCAGCCGGGATAGCGCCAGTTCTTCGTCAGCCCGTCCACGATGATGACGGGGTCGCGGTTTACGTCCTCGATGTGCGCGGCGGCGGAGACCATCTTCGGCCCGTCGTTCGCCCCCGGTGTGTAGATGTAGTGCGAGTAGAACTCGTCAAGGATGAAGGTGCATTGGTTCTCCCGCGCCAGCCGCACCCACCCTGCCAGTTCGTCACCCTCAATCAGCCGCCCCGTTGGGTTGCAGGGGTTGCTGGCAAGAACGACTGTCAGCCCGCGCCCCAGAATCTCCCGCTCCAACTCGGCCAGCGAAATCTTGAAGCCACTGGCCCGGCTCAACAGAATCGGGATGGGAATGAACGACTTAAACGTCGTCAGAAGCTCCTCATACGCGGTGTAATCGGGCAGGAAATGGCCCATGTTCACGTCGCCTAGCGCCGCCACGAGGCGCGTGAGCGCCGCCCGCCCGCCGCCGGAGATGCTCACGTTCTCGTAGGTGTACTGGGACGCTTTGCCCTGGCGGTAGAAGCGGTTGTAAAGCTCTGCCACGCGCTGCCGGAACTCAAGCTGCCCCTCCACCGGGGCGTACTTGTGGCGCGAAGGGTCTATGGTCAGGTGCTCCCGGCGCGGTGGCGCGCCCGGAAGCTCGCCCGTCTCCGGCGAACCCTGCCCCAGGTTAGCCCACGCTCTGTCGCCATAGTCGAAGCCGCGCTTGGTGGCCTCATGCATCACGTAAATCACGCCCGTCTTCGGGACGGTGCGGAAACCGGGAATAGAGGTCTTTTCCATGAGAGTGGCAGCCCATCCGGGGCCGCTTCTCCTTTCGTGCGAGTTCAGTGACGCCTTCTCGTAGAGGTTCCGGTGAAGGCGAGGGCATATGATAGAGCAACCACCCCAAAATGGGAAGCCTCTGGCCCCGTTTCATCACCTCTCTTCAGCTTCCTCAAAATTGGCTGCATGAAACTGTGAACGAAACGAGTTTCAAACGTTTATGAAGCGCCCGTTCTGCATAATGGCACCATCAAGTCATTACAGACGGGAGACGAAAAGATGAACAACGTCCGCAAGGCGACAGTGTTGGCGATTATCGTCCTGATGCTCTTCGCGCTGGGGCTGCCGGGGCTGGTGAGTGCTCAGGAACCCACGTCCCGCGCGGCCTCCGCGACGGCAAGTTGCCCGCCGAGTTTCGAGTTCGGCTGTGCGATTTCGGGCACGGGAGCGGTGGGGCTGGGGGTTAACAACACCTCCACCGCCGACAACGCCACTGGCGTCTACGCCACCCTGCGCGCGCCGGGCATTAGCGCGGCGGCGGTGTGGGGGCGCGTGCTGGGCAGCAGCAGTGCGCGCGGCTACGGGGTCTACGGCTCGCACCAGGGCAGCGGCATCGGCGTTTATGGTCACTCCACCTCCGGCACGGGTTTCCTGGGGCTGACCTACAGCCCCCGCGAGGCTTCGGGCGTGCTGGGCCTGCACGCGGCAACTGCCGGAACGGGCGCGGGCGTGCGCGGCGAGACGCGCTCCGGCGACTATGAGGCATCCGGCGTGCTGGGGCTGGCGAGCGTCGGCACGCCAGTGAGCGACACGGTAGGCGTGCGTGGGCATAACAACAGCAGCACTGATCGCGGTTTTGGTGTCTGGGGGACGCACGCGGGCAGCGGCGCGGGTGTCTACGGCCACTCGGCGGCAGGCGTAGGCGTTCGGGGCCACACCAACGCTGGCGGTGACGGGGGCTATGGCGTGCTGGGCGTCGTCAACGAGGGCGGGGGCTGGGGCGCGACGGCGGGTGTGCGCGGCATCAACAATTCGACTAACGAGTTCAGCTACGGCATCTGGGGTTCGCACACCCTCGGAATCGGTGTATACGGCACGTCCGTCAACAGCCCCGGCGTTGAAGGTAGTTCCAACGGTGCCGCCGGTGTGAGTGGCAGGTCCGTGTCCAACGCGGGCGTGAATGGTCAGTCGGGCACAGGCCAGGGCGTTTATGGCTACTCTCAGGGCAACGCGGGCGTCATGGGGACGAGCGCCACCAGTCACGGCGTCGAAGGCATCTCCTACACCCCCGCGATGAGTGGCGTCTACGGGCACACTGACGAGAACGCGGCCATCGGCGTGTGGGGGGCGCACACCGACATCCGGGACCAGGCGGGGACGGGCGTTCTCGGCCAGGGTCCGACGGGCGTGCGCGGCGAGAGTGATCGCTGGGGCGGGTTCGGCGTCAGCGGCACCGCCAATGACGGCGTTGGCGTGGCGGGCTACTCGCAATTCGGAAAGGCCATCTATGGTCACTCCCAAAACAGCTACGCGGGCTATTTCGAGGGCAACGTACACGTCATCGGCGCGTTCAGCGTGGCGGTTGGCCCGAAGAACTTCGTGATAGACCACCCGCTCGACCCGGCGAACCAGTATCTCTATCACGCCTCTATCGAGTCGGACGAGATGATGAACCAGTACGCGGGCACTATCGTTCTCGACGAGAAGGGCGAGGCGACGGTTGAACTCGCGGTCTGGTTCGAGGCGCTCAACAGCAACTTCCGCTATCATCTCACGCCGATTGGCGCGCCCGGCCCGAACCTTTACATCGCGGAGGAGATTCAGGGCAACCAGTTCCGAATCGCGGGCGGCACGCCGGGGATGAAGGTCTCCTGGCTGGTACTCACCACGCGCTCGGACCCCTACGCGGCGGACAACCCGCTCCAGGTGGAAGTGCCGAAGCCGGAGAACGAGCGCGGCACCTACCTCTACCCGGCAGGGTACGGGCAGCCGGAGTCGCGCAGCGTGACGGCTGCACAGCACGAGGCGCGGGAAGCTCACCTGGGCGAGGCTCCGGCTCCCACCTCCGGACCTGCCGAGCCGCCCGTGCTGGACACCGCGCCCGCGCAGCCGGAGACGATGGTGCCCCAGGTAC
>DASVVH010000641.1:0-3968 GCA_036386615.1 Ardenticatenaceae bacterium | reverse complement strand
GAAGCCGTACTGGTCGCTGGCCGCGCCCTTGGGGTGGAAGTCCGCGAGGAGCGGGAACTGAATGCCCTTCTGCTCGGCGAAGACGCGGTGCGAGTGGTGGCTGTCCACGCTGATGCCGAAGATTTGCGCGTCTAGCTGGCTGAAGCGCGGCATGTTGTCCACGAAGCAGGTCATCTCCTCGGAACAGGTCGAGCTAAAGTCCAGAGGGTAGAAGAGGAGGACTACGGGTTTGCCCCGGTAGTCGCTCAGGGTGCGGTCGGTGCGAGTCTGGTCTTTTAGGGTGAAGTCGGGCGCTTGCACGCCTGGTTCTATGACTGACATGGTTGTCTCCTATCGGTTAAGATATGGGTTGTTGCTTTACTTCCGCCTACTGTTGAGCGGGCCAGTGATTGTAGCATTCGTCCTTCGTCTATCGTCCTTCGTCCTCGTTAGAAGTGGATGGGCATACCCTCTACGTCCATCGCGGCCTCGCCGATGACCTCGGAGATGGTGGGGTGCGGGTGGACGGCGCGGAAGAGTTCGGTCGGCGTGGATTCAAGTTCGCGCGCGAGGGTGAATTCCGCAATGAGTTCGGTCACTTGATGCCCAATCATGTGCGCGCCGAGAATCTCGCCGTACTTCTCGTGGGCGAGAATCTTGACCCAGCCGGTAGACTCGTTCGCGCCGAGCGCCTTGCCATTGCCGATGAGGGGGAAGCGCCCGACGTTGTAGGGGGTGCCCTGCTCTTTCAGTTCGGCCTCCGTGTAGCCCATCGAGGCGACCTGCGGGTTGCAGTAGGCGGCGCGGGGCATCATCTTGTAGTTTATCGCCTGATGCGGGTGCCCGGCGATGGTTTCGGCGGCGGCGATGCCCATGTGGCTGGCGACGTGCGCGAGGTTCATCTTGCCCGTTACGTCGCCGATGGCGTAGATGTGCGGCACGTTGGTCTGCATGGCGTCGTTGATGACGATGTTGCCACGCTTGTCGGTCTCAATGCCGACGGTTTCGAGGCCGATGTTGCTGGAGTTGGCCTTCACGCCGATGGCGACGAGCACGCGGTCGGCCTCCAGAACCTCGGTGTCGCCGCCCTGAGCGGGGGCGACAGTGACGTGAACCTTGTCGCCAACGGTCTCCACCTTCTTGACGGCGGTGCTCAGGCGCAGGTTAACGCCCGCCTTCTTATAGGCTTTCTCAAGTTCCTGGGAGACCTCTACGTCCTCGGCGGGGAGGAGGTGCGGGAGGTATTCGAGGATGGTCACGTCGGCACCGTAGGCGTTGTAGATGTAGGAGAACTCGACGCCGATGATGCCGCCGCCCAGGACGAGGACGGTGCCGGGAATATCCGTCTGGACGATGCCGTGCCGATAGGAGACAACGCGTTCGCCGTCCTCTTCGCCCTCGGCGCGAACGTCGCGCAGGCGGTTCCAGGTGGCACCCGTCGCGATGATGATGTTCTTGGCCTCGTAGGCGGTGCCGTCCACCTCGACGGTGTTGCTGCCCGTCAGGGTGCCGAAGCCCTTGATGTGGGTGACGCCGTACTTCTTGAAGAGGCCACCGACGCCGCGCGTGAGGCGCTGCACGACGCGGCGGCTGCGCGCAACGGCCACCGAGTAGTCGGCGCTGAACTGCTCGAAGTTGAGGCCAAAGTCTTTGGCGTGGTTGCGGATGTTGTTGACCAGTTCGGAGTTGAAGAGGAGGGTCTTGCTGGGAATGCAGCCCCAGTTGAGGCAGACGCCGCCCAGCTCTTCCGCCTCGACACAGGCGGTTTTGAGTCCGAGTTGCGCCGCCTTTATCGCCGCCACGTAGCCACCCGGCCCGCCGCCCAACACGATTACGTCATATTGTTCAGCCATGCTATCTCCTTGTCAGATACTCATCAGGGGAGCGAACCCTGTTCGTGAACGAGGTTGCATACTACGGGAATTATAGCAGGCATAGGAAGGGAAGCCAGTAACGGAAGGACGACCGACGACCGACGACCGACGACCGCTACGGCAAGCGGCGACGGGGGTAATAAGCGATGGAAGGAAGTTTACATGGGTGCGGTGGTGGGCAGTTTCAGGGGAAAGTGGCGCGTTTAGAGGCCAGTTTTTGATACTATTGGCGCTGTGCCGCGCAGGGTGAAGGAGGTTGTGGCGGGCAGCGTTCAGAGTAAAATGAAGCAGTCGGGGCTGAAAATATGTACATTTATTGACATTGATTTTAGTCGTGTCATGCTCGACGCGGGAACGGTGAAAGGTTGTGGTGGCGACGGGGTTGTCGCGCAACCCCACATTCCCCACATCGGAACTATTTTGGTGGTCGGACCGAGCAGGGGCCGGAGTGGTTCCGGGCAGCTTTCGGCATCTATCCCTACATTTCCCGACATCGTGTCAAATGTGCTTGAGGACGCCAGGGCAACGGAGGACCACCTGACCGCAACGACACACCAACGGCGCTGACGAACCTGTACAACGAGCGCCCGACGTGGCTGGGCCTCGCGCACGAGAGGTTGGACAAGGCGGTGCTGGACGCATACGGGTGGCCTCACGATTTGAGCGACGAGGGGATTCTGGAGCGGCTGCTGGTGCTGAATCAGGAGCGGGCGGGGGGAGAGAGTTAAGAATTCAAAATGCAAAATGCAAAATTAAAAAGGAACGGCAAGGGCGATAAGGGGCGGCGGCTCCGGGCAGCGCCATGCCTGGGTCTGCAATATGCCGCGCGCGTGCTCCGGGAAAGCACCTGGAGAGTAGCAGCAACGAGGCAGCAAACAACGAGGAGGGTGGCGCGCCCTTCTCGTTGCGTATAGAAGGAGCTGTTAAGCGCGCCGCCTGTGCCAGTAAGCCGCAATACTAAAGGCAAGGATGCCGAGTAAGGGCAACCGCGCGGTATCGGACGTGGATTCGTTGGTCTCCACACGAGTCATGCGGAGCGCCGTTGGAATCTCGGTATCAAAGCGGTAGCTGAGCCAGAGACCAACTGCGTCATAAGTGGTCGGTGCCGCTGCTGTCACTGTAAAGCCGCCTACGCCGAAGGGGCGTGGCTCCCTATCGTCGGGCGGCACCCGGTCGTTCACGAGGACATAGCCATATTGGCCGTATTCCGCGCCGTCAATCGTCTCGTCCGACAGGAAGATGTTCTGGATGATGGAGGCACCGGGGCAGCCGGGCAGGAAGGCTTCGTCGCCCCCCGGAGGCGGGCCTTCGTAGACACACGAGCTAAAGGCGGTTTCGGTGTGGACCTGCGCGGTTAACCACTGTGCGTGGAACAACATCCCCTCGGAACGCAGGGTATGGGTCGTGCCCGCCGAGTAGATGCCTGTCGGCCCGGTGGACAGGTATGGCGAGAGGCGCTCGATGGTCGTCTCCACCGCCTGCGTGGGATGGTACGTGGCACTGCCGGTGAAGTCAGGCATGCGGAAGGTGAGGCGCACAGGGGAACCATCCGCCACCAGGTAGACCAGGTAGTTGCCCTGCGGGATGACGTAACCACCGGGGGGAGGGGGAAAGGTCGTGTAGCGTGCTTCAGGGTGTGTCGGGAAGGCGTCGGGGGGCAACAGGCCAAGCATCAGCACCGTCTCCCCCGGACCAGTGGGGAGGTCTTCCACGAGCACGAACCCGGAGAAGGCACCAGTGCCCGCAATCTCGGCCACCTTGCCGTCGCCAGCCCAATCACCCGGTAGCACGACAGTGCTGGGCACCGAGAGCCGCAGAACGCGCGAGCTATCGCCAATGATGACCGTCGTGCCACACATGGGCAGGCGGTCGTCGGCTACGAAGATGGTCTCTCCGCTACAGGCGGCTGCGGCAGTGAGTAGCTGGGCGGCGGCTGGCGACGACCACAGCACCGACACAACGAGCACGATTAGGGCGAACGTGGTGCCAAGCTTCCGTTTCATAGCCAGCTCCTGATATGTAGTTATTGTACTTCTGACGCAGCCTACCATCACTTGGATCTATACGCGCGCCTCCGTTTGTCCAATCTTTAACTGATTTCTGAATTAAGTTAAG
>DASVVH010000640.1:0-6130 GCA_036386615.1 Ardenticatenaceae bacterium | reverse complement strand
AACTCCTCGACGTTGAAGACCGGGTGGTAGGGCATTGGCAGGCCGTTGAGCGCCAGCATCCCGAAGATGGCCGCCAGTGCTGCCACCAGAACAGTGGTCTCGAAGGTAACGGGCAGGAAGCTGACCCAACTGTGCAGGGGCCGACCACCGACGTTCAGCGGATAGTCAATAACCGATGTGTAGTATTGCAGGAAGTAGCCGCCCAGAAGGCCGACGATGCCGCCAACCAGCACGATAAGGGGGAGGCGGGTGCCGCGCACGCCGAGCGCATCGATGACCTCGTGCGAGGGGAAGGGCGTGTAGGCGTCCATCTTCTGATAGCCCGCGTGACGCGCCGCGCGGGCGACTTCCGCCAGCGCCTCATCGGTCTTGAATTCGGCCATAAGCCCGTAAAGGTCCGCGACAATCGGACCCTGAGCGACGGTTTGTGAGATGGGCTGCCCATCCACCCCCTCGTGCGTGGGGGAGACGTGGGGCACATCCGGCCTTGGAGTATCCATTCGATAGACCTCTGTCGAATCGCCTCTCGCTAGTCCCCGGCTCCGGCGGCTGCCTGCGCCGCTGCCTGTGCTTCCGCCTCGTCCTCGGTGCGATCAAGCAGCTCGCGCATCTCGAAGATGGAGATGACGGGCAGCGTGCGGATGAAGAGCAGCATCAGGAGGAGGAAGAAGCCTATGGTGCCAGTGTACATCGCAATGTCCCAGAAGGTCGGGGCGTACATGCCCCACGCGCCGGGAATGAAATCGCGGTGGAGGCTCATGACGATGATGACGAAGCGCTCCAGCCACATGCCGATGCTGATGATGAACGAGATGACCCAGACGGCGACGGTGTTGGTTCGCACCCGCCGGAACCAGAGAAGCTGCGGCGTGATGACGTTGCAGAAGACCATGCCCCAGGCGAGAGGGGCGTAGGGTCCGGTAAAGCGGTTGACGAGAAGCGTCTGAATCTCGTAGATGTTGCCGCTGTACCACGCCGTGAAGCCTTCGGTGAAGTAGCCGTAGGCCACGACGAGGCCACTCACCAGCATGATGAGCGACATGTTGCGGATGTGGCGCATGGTGATGAAATCCTGCAAGCCGAAGATGCGGCGCAGGGGAATGGCAATCAGGAGCACCATAGCGAAGCCCGCGAAGAGGGCACCGCCGACGAAGTAGGGCGGGAAAACCGTGGAGTGCCAGCCGGGCACCACCGAGACCGCAAAGTCGAAGCTGACGATGGTGTGAACCGAGACCACGAGCGGCGTCGAGAGCGCGGCCAGCAGGAAGTACGCCTGCTCGTAGCGCTTCCAGTGGCGGGCGGAGCCGCGCCAGCCGAGCGCGAAGAGGCCGTAGGCGATGCGCCCGAAGCGGCTCTGCGTCCTGTCGCGCAGGGTCGCGAGGTCGGGTATCAGGCCGATGTACCAGAAGAGCAGCGAGACGGTGGCGTAGGTGGAGATGGCGAACACGTCCCAGATAAGCGGGCTGCGCCACTGCGGCCAGAGGTTCATCGTGTTCGGGTAGGGGAACATCCAGTAGTCGAGCCAGGGCCTCCCAACGTGAAGCAGGGGGTACAGCCCCGCGTTCGCCACCGCGAAGAGCGTCACCGCCTCCGCGAAGCGGTTGATGGAGGTGCGCCACTGCTGCCGCAGCAGGAGCAGAATCGCGGAGATGAGCGTCCCCGCGTGGCCGATGCCAATCCACCAGACGAAGTTGATGATGTCGAAGGCCCACGCGACAGGGATGTTGTTGCCCCAGATGCCCACGCCCTTCAGGACGAGCCAGGTAATGGAGCCGAATAGCTGCATCGTCAGGATGAAGCCGATGGTAAAGCCAATCAGCCACTTCAGGCCCGTCCGCTGTTGCAGGACGATGGAGCTAATCTTGTCGGTTATCGTGCCGAAGGTATGCCCCGGCCCCAGAACCGGACCCTCGTCTACGTTGACGACGGGAACGGTCTCCCTTCTGCGCCCTCTCAGCATGTCACCACCTGTGCTATGCGCTCTCTTCGCCCGCCAGCGCGGGATTGGGGTTATGGATGGCTGCCAGATAGGTCGTGCGCGGCTGCGTCCCCAGTTCGGCCAGCAGGCCATAGTCGAGCGGACTCTGCTTCAGCCGCGTCACCTCGGCGTCAGGGTCGTTGATGTCGCCAAAGATGATGGCGCGCGTGGGGCAGGCCGCCGCGCAGGCGGTGACGACCTCTCCGTCGCGGATGCGCCGCCCCTCTTTGTCCGCCTCGATGCGCGCCACGTTGATGCGCTGCACGCAGTAGGTGCATTTCTCCATCACACCGCGCGAGCGAACCGTCACATCGGGGTTGCGAAGCAGGTCGAGCACCGGGGTCTCGTCAGCGTATTCGAGGAAGTTGAAGCGGCGCACCTTGTAGGGGCAGTTGTTGGAGCAGTAGCGCGTCCCCACACAGCGGTTGTAAATCATGTTGTTAAGCCCCTCGCTGTCGTGGACAGTCGCCGCGACGGGGCAGACCGGCTCGCATGGGGCTTTCTCGCAGTGCATGCAGGGGCGCGGCATGTGGATAGCCGAGGGGTTGCCCGCGTCGCCCGTGTAGTAGGTGTCCACGACCAGCCAGTGCATCTCGCGGCTGCGCGCCACCTCTTCCTTGCCGACGACGGCGATGTTGTTCTCGGCCTGACAGGCGATGACGCAGGCATTGCAGCCGACGCAGGTCGTCAGGTCAATCACCATGCCCCACGCGTACCCGTTGTACTCGTACTCCGGGTATAGCGAGGGGAGTTCGTGCTCCTCTTCCTCGGCGGGCCTCTCCTCCTGGCCGGGAACCCCCTCCTCGTGGACCGTGCCCTCCTCCGTGCCGAACTCGTCGGGGTTCTCGCGGAACTCGGCCAGCGTCGTCGCGTGAACGAGTTCGTCGCGCCCGTTGAGACGGAAATGCCCCTGCACGAGGGCAAGGTCATACTCCCGGCCCGTCTTCACAATCTCAACCCCGCCGCCGAACCAGGGCGCGTCGGAGGTGCGGAGGGCGTAGGCGTTGAAGCCTATTCCCTCGCCAACCTGCCCCGCGCTCGTGCGGCCATAGCCCAGCGTAACCGTCACCGAGTTATCGGCGTGGCCGGGCAGGACCAGGATAGGCGCGAGGACCGAGCGTCCCAGATACTGAAGCTCGACCAGTTCCTCGGTTCGTAGGCCCAGCTGCTCCGCCGTCGCGGGGCTGACGAAGGCCGCGTTGTCCCAGGTGAGGGACGAGATGGGCTTCGGTAATTCCTGTAGCCAGCCGTTGTTGGCGAACTGCCCGTCATAGATGGTCGGGTCGTCGCGGAAGACGATTTCGAGTTCCGAGGGGTCGAGGGCTGGCGATGGCCCCGCGTCCCAATCATCAGCCAGCGTGACCGAGAGCGGCTCGAACTCGCTGCCCTCCATGACGCCGTTGTGCAGCGCCGCGCGCCATACCGCCTCGGTGGGCAACTGTTCCTGCCAGGTGGCGCGCACAATCTCGTAGGGGTCACCCGACAGGTCGCCAGCCAGCGCTGCCAGCAGTTCGTGCGCCGAGCGCCCCTGATAGAGCGGGGCAATCAGGGGCTGCATGATGGTGACGGTGCCATCGAAGGCGCGCGCGTCGCTCCACGTTTCGAGGAAATGCGTCTGCGGGATGTGCCAGCCCGCGACCTGCGCCGTCTCGTCTTGGTAGAGGCTGAGATGGGCGCTGAAGCCCGCGTTCCGCAGTGCTTCGGCGAAGTTCAGGTCGGCGGGCGCGGTGTAGACCGGATTGCCGCCGACGATGATGAGCACTTCAACCGCGCCGCCGTTGAGCGCGTCCACGAGTGGGGTCAGCGAGCCAGCCTGCTCGCCGGGGTTCGTGTCAAGGGGCTGGGTGTAGTAGAGCGTGCTGCCAACGTTACCCAGCGCGGCGTTGATGGCGTGCGCCAGGGCGTGAACGGCGGGCGTTTGGCCGTCGCCCGGAATGACGATGCTCGCGCCCTCGTTGGCCCGCAGATCGTCGGCCAGGGCGGTGAGCCACGTCGCGGAGACGGTTTCGGGCAACTCGCCCCCCGCGACGCCCTCCACGCCGAGTTCCGAGGCCAGCGCCCGCGCGAAACCTTCAATCTCGCTGGCGCGCAGGGGCAGGCGGTGGTCAGCCTTGGACCCGGTGGTGGAATAGCTGCTCTCGACGACGTAGAGGCGGTTCATGTCGTTATCCGCCGCGCGGACGCGCCGCCTGTCGGCGAAATCGCGCGTGTAACGGAGGGAGCCGGGGGAGCAGCTCAGAAAGTCGGCATCGAGCGAGAGCACGACGTTGGCCTCGCCAAACTGGTAGACGGTGTTGACATCCTCGCCGAACGCGGCCTGCGCGCCCGCGCGAGCATTGTCGCGCCCCACCGGAGCGTACTGGTGCCACGTCGCGCCCGGTAGGGCGTCGAGCAGGGCGGTAAGCTGCGCGCCAAGCGTGGGCGAGCCTACCGTCTCCGTCAGGATGTGCAGCCCCGCGCCCCCCGCATCGCGCACAGGGGCCAGCGCGTCACCCAGCGCGCCCAGAAAGTCGTCCCAGGTGCGGATGCGCCCCTCGCTCGTAACAGCCTCCGCGCGGTCGGGGTCGTAGAGCGTCAACACGGAGGCTTGCGAGAAGACATCCGTCGCGCCCACGCTGCTGGGATGGTCGGGGTTGCCCTCGACCTTGGTGGGCCGCCCCATGTGGCTCTCCACGAGTAGCCCGGTGGCGATGCCACCTAGCTCCATCGCGGTGGCGAAGAAGAGAGGCTTGCCGGGGATAATCCGCTCCGGTGCCTCGACATAGGGAACGATGCGCTCCTGGTCTCGCTGGCCGACGCCGTTACAGCCCGTCAGCCCGGCGAGCGCGAGGGAAGCGCTCATCAGTTTCAGGAACTGGCGGCGCGTGACGGCGCTGGGCAGGGCGGCGGCTTGCCGGGGGAACTCGTTGTACATCCAGTCCGCGAACTCATCGGTGTCGGCGAGTTCGTTCAGGCTGCGCCAATACTGCTTCCCCCTCGACGCTTTCAGTTGAGCGCGAGTGGCGGCGAGGTCCAGGCTCTTCTTGGAAATCATAGGGTGGCAGTCCAGATCACCGAATTAGGCACTAGCGGTGGCAGATATGGCAGTCGTCAAGGCGCTCGACTTCGATTCCGTAATCCTCCAGAAGTTGAACGCCGAGCATCGCCTGGTCCATCTCCGGGTGGTAGCCCATCGTGAAGACCTCCTCGCGCGGGCGCAGGTTCTTGGCGGGGTCGCGGTGGCAGTCAAGGCACCACTCCATCGTCATCGGCTCGGCCTTCATCATGAGCGGCATCTGGTCCACGCGGCCATGACAGGTTTCACAGCCGACGCCGTTCTGAACGTGGATGCTGTGATTGAAATAGACGAAGTCATCAAGATCGTGGACGCGCGTCCACTGTAGCGGCTCGCCCGTCTCCCAACTGGCGATGACCGGCGCGAGTTCGGGCGCGTCGGTCCATATCTGAGAGTGGCAGTTCATGCAGGTCTGCGTGGGTGGAATCCCGGCGAAGGCCGATTCCTCGACGGAGGTGTGGCAGTAGCGGCAGTCAATGCCATCGTCGTTGACGTGGTGCTCGTGGCTGAACTGCACGGGCTGGGGCCGGGCAATGCCGACAGCCGTGACGACGGGGGAGCGGAAGATGATGAGGCCAACGGCGAGCAGCCCCGCGACGGCGAAGAGCGCGCCGAAGATTGTTACCCTTGAGATGGTATTGGTGCTGCGGTGGAAAATCTGGGGCATCGGTGTCTTACCCGCTCCGAACGATGGCTTCAGTACTGGAAGACGACTGCTGGCGAGAGGGAGATGGGTTGCCCATCTGTGGCCGCGCTGCCGTAATGAATCGTACCGGACTTATCGAGTTCGTCCAGGGGCTGCTGGGCCGGGAAGAGTTGGGCGCAAGAATAACACTGTATCAGAGGACTGAGAAACGCGCCGTTTCGCCTAGAATACGGGAAACACTCTGCAATGACAAGGCGTTAAAACCGACTCAGCAGGTACGTCTATACTCTTTTACTCGCTATGGAGCGGATTGCAAGGGATAGCACGCAATCAGGGAACTATATCAACAATAAAGATGACAAACGGCACTGCGCGGCAGACGTTGGCTGTACTGCTTGACGAAGCAGCACACAGAGGCTCCTCAGAAGTGCAGCGCCTGACACCGCGCCAC
>DASVVH010000639.1:0-11373 GCA_036386615.1 Ardenticatenaceae bacterium | reverse complement strand
ACCAGCGTCATCGAGGGCGAGGCGCGGGTAATGAGCGTCCGGGCGATGGAGCAGGGCCGCGCCTACGTTGACCCCGACGCGCCGCTCGACTGGCAGATGCGCTACCTCCGCTACCCCGGCCCCGTTCCCGACCCCGGCGGCCTCCCCAAGTTAGGGACGCTGCGGCTGGAAGAGGATGGGCAAATCGCCCGCGTGGAGGTCGTCTGGCCGCGCCCCGCGTCACGGGAGACAGCCGAAGCGGTAAGCGAGCACCGCGCCTATCGCCTCGTCAACGGCTCGTGGCGGCGCACCCCTTATGTCCGGCCGGGGCAGGAGACCGAGGAGCGCCGAACCGACCATTTCATCGTGCAGGCACCCCCCGAAGAACTCGAAACCCTGACAAACGACCCTGCCCTCTACGTGGATTTGGAGAGCCTGCGGCAGAGCATTGAAGCAACCTGGCCCCGGAGCTGGTTCGACGGCACGCCCGTCACGGTCCGGGTCGTCGCGCGAGAGTTCGGCCCCTACGTCACGCCAACGGCCCCTCACATCCAGGTGAACTCGCCGCACCTCGCCCCGGCTGACCCCTTCTCCGCGCTGCCTGCCGCCTCGCAGTACCGCCTGGTTCTTACCCACGAGGTGTTGTATCACCTGATTCGCCCGCCCATGCCGCCGCCCATCTCCAACGAGCCGATACTGCTCTACCGCACGCTATATGACCACCTCGTCTTCGCCGAGGCCCGCCAGCAGGCCCTCAGCGCGGAGGAACGGCAGGCGATACGCGGCCAGTGGCGCGAACGGCTTGGCGGCAAGTGGGAGTCACCCTTTAGTGGGCCGATGTTCTGGATATTCGGCGAAAACGGGGCCGACCAGCAGGCAATAGAGCGCAGGCAGATAGCGCTGCATCTCCTGTTGGAGCAGTTGGCAGAAACCGAGGGGCCGGAGGTGCTAGGCGGGCTGGCCTCCGCCATGACGCGCCAGCACCCGACAGAGTTTTCCCTTGCGGACCTCTTCACCGAAGCAACGGGCCTGAGCAGGGAAGAACTGGAAGCACGTGCCAGGGAGTACGCCGCGACGGTTGAAGAGTAAGCGCGGGCGGTAGAAGGCGGCTCATCTGCATAGGAACGCAACGAGTGGAGAACCCGTTGACGCGCATGCGCCACTAGGCGCTGCCTGTCTTGCTGTGGGGGCTGGCGACGGGTTTCGACTCTGGAGAGCCTTGCTCGCGCAGGAAGATGGAGAGCACGACAATCGCGCCAACCGCCATGAACTCGCTCTGCCAGTTCTGGAATGACTCGAACCAGAAGCGTGACGTGCCCAGGTATCCGGTAACGGAGACCGGCTGCTCGCCGTGCTCTATTTGCTCCGAATTATATTCTTCCGTGCCCCCGATGGCGTGAAGTGAGAAGGAGAGCAGAAATAGCACGACGAAGGCCAAACTGAGCGAGTGCTTGTAGAGCGTCAGCAACCATCCGCCCTGCTTGACCGGGCCTGGCGCGTTGGGGTCGTCCTTCGACTGGCTGGGGTCCTCGTCCACTGGCTCCTTCTCGCCTAGTTTTTTGGACTCGGCGGACCCCTTCTGAAAGAGATAGGCCGTAAACAGCACGTAAGCCCCCATCTGAAGGAACTCACTCTCCCAGTTTTCAAATACTGCCTCGATGTAATGCCCGGTACGCACGTACTCGCCAAGACCTACCTGGGGTTGCCCGTGCTCCTCCTGGCTCTGGTTGTACTCACTATGCCCTGTGAGCGTCTGCCCTGCCAGGAAGATGAAGAACAGCGTAAACAGTACGATGGAGAGACCGTTTTCCCGCCAGATACGCTGCATTGCGCCTCCCAGGCTCCGTGAGCACAATTACATTCTGCCTATCAGTTGCAAAATCATGTCGCGTGCAAAACCCGTGCCAGAATGACGGGCCGCAGCTAGCTTGTCCCTCCTGCACCAAATAACCACCTACAATCAGGTAACGCCAAGTCATCTTGCCACTAGACATCAGAACAAAGATGCGCTATAATGTTCCCATAGCTGTGCGAACCTTTACACCTTTACCTTGAAACTCAGGAGTCAACCATGTTCGTCTTTGTGTCCGTTCTCGCCTCAAGCGCCTACTGTTGGCTGTGTTCTTTGTGCCTCTGTGGTGAAAAAGCCGTTCTCTGTTGCCGTCCCTCATGCCACCGCCCTACCACCTCGCGCGCAGTGCAGGCACAATGTCATGCACCAAAACAGGCCATTTTCCAGCCTCCGCGCCTTCTCCCTCTCTGTTGATGCCTGCAAACTCATGACACGCATGATTGCGATGTACATAAATGTACATGACTTTATGGTCAACTTCCCTCCTCCACCTCTTCCCACCCGCCAAAAACGCACTCAATGTGGCTAAATGTGGCTCAGTCGGACCATCCCGTTCGTGGCCGTCTGCCGTACTTCATCCCTCATCCCTTCAAATGTGGGGCGTCCCCACCTACCGCTAGTATTAAGGGATGATTTACATCACATCACCCGTCCTGTAAGATACAGGCAGACAGGCTATCCGAGCCTTGCGACCGGATAGACGCCGACCCACTTCAGACAAAAGGACAGCTATGAGTACGCGCGACTTCAGAAACCTTGAAGCGGCACAAGTCAGCGGCGAGCACGTCGCCTTTTCGTTCGGTAAGAACTGGGCCAACTTTCTGGGTTCGCTCACCGATGACAAAATCGCCTGGGCCGAATCCTCCTTGCGACAGTTCTTCGGCCTGGACTCCCTGCAAGGTCACACCTTCCTGGACATCGGCTGCGGGAGCGGCCTCTTCTCCCTCGCGGCGCACCGCCTGGGGGCCGACAGAGTTATCTCGTTCGACGCCGACCCATTCTCGGTACAATGCGCCGAGTACCTGCGCGAGCAGCGCGGCGCGCCCGCGAACTGGCTCGTCAAACAGGGTTCCATCCTCAATGCCAGTGACGTGGCCGAGCTACCCCAGGCGAGCATCGTCTACTCCTGGGGCGTCCTCCACCACACGGGTTCCATGTGGAAGGCCATCAACAACACGGCGGGCCTCGTCGCGCCCGGAGGACTCTTCTTCATAGCGATTTACAACAAGCACAAGCGCTCCGAGCAGTGGCTGCGAATCAAGCGGCTCTACAATCGCTCCCCGCGCCCCGTCAGGTTCGCGATGGAGGCCGGTTACGGCCTCTGGGACATTGGCGTGCAGACGAAGAAAGGGCGCAATCCCATCCGCCACGTCCGTGACTACGGCAAGGGGGCGCGCGGCATGTCCTGGTGGTACGATGTGAGGGATTGGCTGGGTGGCCTGCCCTACGAGTACGCCTCGACGGGGGAGATTGTCGAGGCGCTGCAACAGCACGGCTTCGAGCTTGTCAAGCAGGACCCCTCAGGGAGCTACGGCTGCAACGAGTTCCTCTTCCGCAAGGCCGGAGGGGCCTAACCCTGCGCGTTGCGGGCATCCACTATGTAGCGCTGCACCGTGTCCCGCAGGAGCCACGCGACCATAGCGAAGAGGATGCCGAAGAGCAGCCAGGAGATAGGGTTTTTCATGGAGTCGTCTCCTCGTGAGCGAATAGCCTGAATCATAACCGAGGCAGATAGGAACACAAAGGGGCGGTTCAGTCCGCCCCTTTAGTTCTCCATTAAGCCCCTTGCGCCCTTGCGTCTTTGCGTCTTTGCGTTATGTCGTAATCCGTTAGCGGTCGTCGGTCGTCGGTCGTCAGTCGTCGGTCGTCATTGAGCGGCGGACACTTCCGCCTCCGGCTCGCGCTCGATCTGCCCCGCCTGGATGGACGTGACGGCGATGGTGTATACAATGTCGTCCACCAGCGCGCCCCGGCTCAGGTCGTTCACGGGCCGCCGCAAGCCTTGCAGCACGGGGCCAACCGAGATGTAGTTGCCGCTCCGCTGCACCGCCTTGTAGGTCGTGTTGCCCGTGTTCAGGTCCGGGAAGATGAAGACGTTGGCCTGCCCCGCCACCGGGCTGTTGGGGGCCTTCTTCTGCGCCACGTCGGGAATCGCCGCCGCGTCGAATTGCAGCGGGCCATCTATCAGCATCTCCGGCTCCATCTGGCGGGCCAACTCCGTCGCCTCGCGCACCTTCTCCACGTCCTCCCCCTCGCCGGAACTGCCCGTCGAGTAGGAAATCATGGCGACCTTGGGGTTGATACCGAAGGCTTTGGAGGTGTGATAGCTCTGCACGGCAATCTGCGCCAGTTGCTTCGCGTCGGGGTTCGGCACGACGGCGCAATCCCCGAAGACCCACACCCTGTCCGTCAGCAGCATGAAGAAGACGCTGGAAACCAGGTCTGCGCCCGGCTTCGTCTTGATGAACTGGAAGGCGGGCAGGATGGTGTGCGCTGTCGTATGCACCGCGCCGGAGACGAGGCCGTCCACCATCCCGCGATGGAGCATCATCGTCCCGAAGTAAACCGTGTCGGCCATCAGGTCCGCCGCCGTCGTGCGGTTCATGTTCTTGTGCTTGCGGAGTTCCACGTACTCGTCCACGAAGGAGTCGAAAAGCTCCTTCTCTTCCGCCGGGTCCAGAACCGTCGCCCCGGATATATCCGCGTTGACGGCGCGAGCCTCGCGCTGGATGGCCTCGCGGCTGCCCAGCAGCACGAGGTCCGCCACGACCCGCTCCAGAATGATAGCGGCAGCCTGAAGCGTGCGCGGCTCGTCACCCTCCGGCAGCACGATGCGCTTCTTCAGCGCCTTCGCGTTGTGCATAATCTGGTAGCGGAAGAGCGCGGGCGAAACGATGTCGCGCGTGGGAATGTTGAGGTAGGAAAGAAGCTCCTCGCGGTTGAGATGGTCCACGATGAGTTCGACGGTCCAGCGAATCTTCTCCCAGTCATCGTCCTCGATGTAGACCCGCTTCTTCTGGATGGTGGTGCTGGTCGTGTAGGTGTCGGACTCCACGAGCAGAATGGGAAAGGCCGGGTCTCCCTGAGAGTCGAGCAGGTTCATGATGGATTCCGGCGGCTCGTAGCCGACGGTGAGCACGACCCCCGCCAAGTTGGGCGTGTCCAGCGCCCGCTCGTAGAGGTGCGCCATCATCAGGATATCGTCGCGGTCCCCCGGCACCAGCACCAGGTCGCCGCTCTGGAGGTGCTTGACAGCGTTGGGGGCGTGCATCGCCAGAATCACGGGGCGCATCACCCGCCGCGACAGCATCTCCTCGCCGCGCAGTACCCGCGCCCCCAGCGGCTCGATGAGATCGCGCAGGCGCGGGGCGGACATCTTCTTGACGAAGGGCACGGCCCCGAAGAGATGAATGTTGTGCTGGGCCAGCGTCTCCGTCACGAGCGGCGGAATGAGCACGTTCTCGTCCTGATCGGCGGGCACCTTGTTCAGCACGACGCCCGCGACATTCACTCCGTTGTCCCGGTAGAGGCCCAGGAAGCTTTCAAGGTCCGCGACGATGGCTTCCGGCGCGCGGTTGTGCGCGTCCACGATGAGCACCACGTCTGCGGTGAGGCTGTGGGCAAGCTCGGTGTTCACCTCTACCGAGAGGGCGGCGGCGGTGTCGTCGTACTGCATCCCCTCGATGATGACGACCTCAACGCCCTCCTCAATCGCCTGGTACATCTCCACGACCCGCTCGGAGAAATACTCGTTATGTCCCTCCGCGAAGTAGCGGCTGGTCTCGTCCATGCTCAACGAGTGGGGCACACTCGCGGCGGCCATCTCGCCCATCACCGTCGCCGAGATGATTTTGTCGCGGTCACGAGGGCGGTCCGCCTCGTAGACGACGCGCTGGGCGACGGGCTTGAAGTAGGCCACCTTGCGGCTGGCGTCCGAGAGGAGCTTTGCCAGCCCAATCGAGACCGTCGTCTTGCCGCCCGTCGCGGTGGTGGACAAAACCAGCAGGTTTCTTCGTGGGTTTTGACCGTTGGTATCTGCCATCTATGTGACTCCTGTCCAGGCGTAGGTTCTTCACCCCTTCACCGCAAGGGCTGTGCCGCCGCCGTTATCTCACATCTCACATCTCACATCCCACATCTCACATCCCGCATCCCGCATCCCGCATCCCGCATCCCGCATCTCAGCTTCGGCTGATAATCTCGTAGGTGTCCTGGGCAATCATCCACTCCTCGTTCGTGGGGATGACGAGCACCTTGACGCGGCTGTCGGGTGTGCTGACGAAGGTCTTTTCTTTGCCCCTGCGGTTCGCCTCCGGGTCCATCTCGATGCCCAACGGCTCCAGCCCCGCGCAGATTTGCTCGCGGACGGGGGCCGCGTTCTCGCCGATGCCGCCCGTGAAGATGATGGCGTCCACCTGCCCAAGCGCCGCCATGTAGCTACCGATGTACTTTCTGGCGCGGTAGCAGAAGACATCGAGTGCGCGCTGGCTGCGCTCGTCGCCCTCGGCGGCACGCGCGAGGAGCGCCTGCATGTCACTCACGCCGCCGGAGAGGCCGAGCAGCCCGCTCTTCTTGTTGAGCAGGGTTTCCGTCTCCTGGCAGGAGAGGTTCTCGCGCTGGCTGATGAAAGGGATAAGCGAGGGGTCCACGTCGCCGGAGCGCGTGCCCATGACCAGCCCTTCGAGCGGCGTCAGCCCCATCGAGGTATCTACCGATTTGCCGTCGCGGATTGCCGTAATTGATGCGCCGTTGCCCAGGTGAAGCGTGATGAGGTTCCGCGCGCCGGGGAGTAGCCCAGTGGCGCGTTCGCTGACGTAGCGGTGCGAGGTGCCGTGAAAGCCATAGCGGCGGATGCCGTGCTGCTGGTATAGCTCGTAGGGAATGGCGTAGAGGTAGGCGTGTTCGGGCAGCGTCTGGTGAAAGGCGGTGTCGAAGACGGCGACCTGCGGCGTGCCGGGGAGGAGCGCCCCGCAGGTGGCGATGCCCTGAAGGTTCGCGGGGTTGTGCAGGGGCGCAAGCGGAATCGTCGCCTCGATGGCGGCAAAGACTTCCGGCGTGACGAGGGTGGATTCGGCGAACGCCTCGCCGCCGTGTACGACGCGATGCCCAATGCCTTCAATCTGCGCCAAGTCTTCGATGACCTGCCCCGGCCCCCGCGTGATGGTCTCCAGAATGAGCGTGATGCCGCGCTCATAGTCGGTGGGGCCGCACTGGTCCGAGTGGCGCTGATTGCCCTTCTGCCAGGAGAAGGTGGCGCTCTCCGATGCCATCTCACCCAGCAGACCACCGATGAGGCGCTGCTGGCTTTCGGTCTCTATGACCTGGAACTTGATGGAGGAGCTACCGCAATTGAGGACGAGGATAATCATCTGTGCTCAGTTCGCAGGGGAGGGCTGAAGGTATCCTGGTCTAAGGCAGCAATAGCGGTGCCATTGAGGGGATGCGGGATGCCGGATGCGAGATACGGGATATGAGATAATGGCGGGCGGCCTCTCGCATTCCGGGCACCTCAGATTATCCCGTCGTTCGTTCCCGCCAGTTGGCGCAGCAACTCGGTCTGGCCCGTGTGATAGGTCTCGTGAAAATAGAGGCCGAAGAGTCGCTGGCCCACCGTCACGGTGCGTTCGCCTACCTGTATTTCGCGCGCCAACTCTTCAGGGGTCGCGCCTTCCAGTGCCGCCGAGATGCCAGTCTGGGCACGCTCAAGACGCTCAAGCAGCGTCTCCAGGGTTAGACTCCCCTCCCGCGCGCTGGTCAGGGGCTGCGAATCGGTCTCGTAGCACGCGGTCTCGGCCTCGCTCAAGGTTGGCTCCTCGCCGAACAGGCGGAGCACGCGGTCCCGGCTGACCGCGATGTGGCCGAGCACCCAGTTCAGGCAGTTACCTCGAAAGGGCGGCTGCAAGAGGCTGTCCTCGTTGGTCAACCCCTCGCTTTGCTGCCGCATGATGTTCAGATTTAGAGCGAACGAGCCAGCAAGCTGGTGTGAGCTAATCATCCTCCCCTCCTCTGTTTCAAGCTGTATCTGAGACTATTATACGAAACTATGTTCAGAATGCAAGCGTTTGGTGTCATCAATTTGGTACAGATTGCATGCAAAAAACGGGGCAACGATCGCCCCGTTTCGTGAGAGTCAATCTGCGTGGAGGTGGCGCGGCGCTGGCAAGCATCTGGCGGGGGCACGGCATGCCGACCCCTTCCTGCGTCAATTCAGGACGAGGAGGCTGCTGAAGCCGCCGTAGCCGTCTACGGATTTCATCAGATTCTCCGGGTCGTCGAGCCACTGCGTTTCGTCCACCACAAACTTGTAGTGGTAGCGCCCGCCCGGCAGGCGCGGTATCTCCGAGACCCAGACGCCCGGCTCGCGCTCACTCATCGGCTGGACAACGGGGTTCCAATCGTTCCACTCCCCTATGACGCTCGCCTTCGTCGCGCGCGGCTCGTGAAGGATGAACCGGACCAGCCCATTCTCCACATGCGGCGAGAGGTTGCCGCGCTGGTAGGGGCCGCGCAACTCGTGCAGCGCGGCGGCCACCGCCTGCCCCGGCACGACGACGCCGTATCCCTGCTGGTACTCCGGCACGCCGGGCAGGGGGCGCGCGGTGTCAATCAGTAGCTCTTTCACGCGCTGCGGCGTCAGGTTGGGGTTGGCCGAGAGCATCTGCGCCACGACGCTGGAGATGATGGGCGCGGCGAAGCTGGTGCCGTCTACGTGCTGGTAGAAGGGCGAGATGAACTTGTTGGAGATGAGCTTTTGCAGCACGGCCAGTCGCTGCGCCTCGACAGGCTCGTCCAGCAGCGTCGGCTCGAAGCCAAGCTCGCGGAGGCACCCGGCCAGCAGGTCGGGCAAATCCTTGTCACGGGCACGGTGCAGGCGGTCCAGAATGGCGTTCTGCTCGGCGGTGACGGTGCCGGGCAGGACGGGTGCCGCGACCCAGATGCTCGGCGCGATGATTTCCGGCTTCAGCGTGCCATCCCCCAGCCACCCCCAGTTGGAGTGCCACATCTTGTCAGTCTCCGGGTCGAGCGTATTCTGGTCGTCCAGCCCCCCGGCGGTGATGGCCTTTGATGCTGAGGCGGGCGGGCAGAGGTCATCCGAGCCGACGTTGCCCGCCGCCGCGACGACGACCAGCCCCTCGTCCACGAGATGATTCACCAGTTGGTTAAGCTCGCAATCGGGCCGCAGCCCCTCCTCGCCGCCGACACTCAGGTTGACGACGCGCACGTCGTACTCGCGCCAGTGCCCGGCCAGCCAGCGCAGCCCGCGCAGAATGTCGTGCTCGTATATCCGACCCTGGGGATTGCTGACTTTGATAGGCAGCAGCTTCGCGGCGCGGGCCAGCCCGGCATAGTACCCCTGCGAGAGATAGCCGTTCCCCGCCGCGACGACGCTGGTCATCATGCCGTGCCAGGAGGAGATGGCGGGCGTGCTGAAGTCGGCCCCTACAACGATGTTCTCCGTCGAGGCGTCCACGAAGGCGAGGATGCGGTTTTCGGGCTGCGTCAGGTCGGGGTGAGGGTAGAAACCCGAATCGAGGAAAGCGATGGTGACGCCGCTCCCGTGATGGTGCGGGTTCGCGCGCAGGCGGACGCTGATGGGCAGCGCCTGCGGCTCGCCCTGCCCGTAGATGGGATGGTCCACCAGTTCCGGCGGGATGTTGGCCGTCGCGCGGGTGAGGCCCACCTGCTGCGCCGTCTCGTGGACGCAGACCGGGCAGGCCCCATCCACGCGCCGCCAGGCGGGGTGGCGGTCCCGCAGGGCGCGGATGACGCGGCGGTCCATCTCCCAATGCTTCTCGAAGAGGGCGGAGGAGACGCGGCGGCGGCAGATGGGACAGACCGTCTCGCGCTCCTGGAGCCAGGGCGGCGTCACGGGGCGGGTGCCGCGCTCCTCCTGAAGCATCTGAATCTCGGTAAGGCTGGGCGGCTGCTTCAGCGCCGACGGCTGCGCGACCCAGAGCGCCGCCGCCGCGTTCGCGAAGCGCACCGTCTCCATCAGGGACAGGTCGTAGAGAATGCCGTGAATGATGCCCGCCTTGAAGAGGTCGCCCGCGCCCATCCGGTCCAGCGCCGGAAGCGGGTAGGGCGCGATTTGCAGCCACTCGCCCTCCGGCGTGAGAATCGAAACCGCGTCCGGGCCATCCGTCATAATAAAGGCGGCGGCGCTCTCTTCCCGCAGGCGGCGCAGGTGGCGCTCCGGCTCCACGCCGGGGAACTGCGCTTCAAGAAAGGTGCGGCTGGAGACAATCCAGTTGCAGAGCGGGAGCAGCGCGTGGCCCGGCGTCACCACGTCCGACGCGACAACTACGAGACCCGCCTGCCGCGCCATCTGCGCCGCCTCGACGCGCCCCGCCCTCGCGCGGGCGTTGGTGCTCAACACGCGCGCGTGACTCAGCATCTCCCAGGTCAGTGGCAGGTGCGCCGCCTCGTCCCGCCAGTAATGAATGACGTGGCGCTCGTCGTTGGGCGTCACCAAGACACGCGAGAAGGGCGTGCGGACCCGCGAGTTGCGGCGGAGCCAGCGCGTCTCCACGTTCGGGAAGCGCTCCAACTCGCTCTTGATGAAGTCGCCGTAGGCGTCCTCGCCAAGCTCGTTGCCGACGACGGCCACGCGATGGCCCCACCCGCTCACGGAGAGCGCGACGTTCAGCGTCTCGCCGCCCAGCTTGTAGTAGTCGGCGGTGGCCGAGGTGCTGTGGTAGCCGCGCGGCATGTTGGGGAGCCGGACCACGTTGTCCAGCGAGATTGTACCGTAGGCGATGACGGCGGGCGGAGATGAGGCGTCGTTGTTGGTCATCTGGGGTTAGCTGGTGGGCTTGGTTGGCGCGGGCTGGGTTGCAAAGAAGTCGTTGTAGAAGCGCGCGGTGTACTGGTCCAGCAGTTCATGAACACGGTTGGAGTCCTGCGATGCGACGACGAGGCCCGCGTGGTGGCGCTTGTTCAGCCGCCAGACGATTTCAGGGTCATGGTAGGCCGAGGTGTCGGGGTACTCCTGCCGGGCCAGCGAGATGAGGATGCCCGCGTAGTCCTGGCGCATCGGCGGCAGATGGTACTCACCATCCTCGCCCGCAATCTCGATTTTCGCCCACTCTTCCCACAGGCTGATGCCCGTCTCCGCCTGCACGAGGTCCGAGATGTTGGCCCCGCCGACCCGCGCCGCCGTTTCGAGGAAGTAGAAGCGGCCATCGTCGCGCCCCTTGATGAACTCGGTGTGGGTGATGCCCCGCACGAGGCCCAGCGTGCTGACGAGAGTCTGATTCATGGAGCGCAGGGCCTGCTCGTCCGCCGAGCCGCGCTGCACCGTTTCTGAGCGGAAGAGGCCGCCCTCATAGACGACGGACATCGGCGGCTGCGAATATTGGTGAGCCTGCGCCATCAGCACTTCGCGGTTGAAGATAATCGAATCAACGTGGTACACGTCGCCCGGCACGAAGCGTTCCAGCACGTAGTAGGATTGCCTGTCGCCCAGCAGGTCCAGCGCGTCCCACAACTCGTGCGCGTTGTGAATCTTCTTGATGCCGACGGCGGATGCCTCCGAGCGCGGC
>DASVVH010000638.1:0-2934 GCA_036386615.1 Ardenticatenaceae bacterium | reverse complement strand
TCACGGGCACCCCCACCTCCTTCAGCGTGCGCGCCGTCCCGCCCGTCGAGATAATCTCCACGCCCAACTCCGCGAGGCCGCGCCCCAACTCGATAAGCCCCGCCTTGTCACTCACGCTGATGAGCGCCCGTTGAATCATCTTTCCAGACCCCTTCTCAACCGAGGTGATAATCTCGCCGTTTGCCGTTCCTCATCCTTTATCCCTCATCCTTCATCCCGCCGATGTACCTCCGCTCCAACTCCGCCTCGATCTCCGCCCAGGAAATCTCGTGATGCGCCAGCAGCACCAGCAGGTGATAAATCAGGTCGCTCGCCTCATAGACCAACTCGGTGCGGTTATCATTCTTGCTAGCGATAATCGTCTCCGCCGCCTCCTCGCCGACCTTCTTCAAAATCTTGTCCTGCCCCTGCGTGAAGAGATAGGTCGTGTAGCTCCCCTCCGGCATCTCGCTTTTGCGCCCGGCGATAATCTCCTCCAGGCGAGTAATCATATCGTAGTTTCCCATAGACCCTCTGCGCTTCCTTTCAGCCGCCATTGTAACCCCCGCGTCACACAAAGCAAAGGCCGCATCCGGCAGGGGAGAACGGGCCGCAAGGGAGAGAGGCCAGTATAGGCCAGTAACGGCCAGTACTGGTGAGCGATAAGCGGCCAGTATAGTGGTAACTAGCTACTATGTAGCTATTAGTTACATCACAAGCCGAGCGAGTTTGATACAGCCCTTTGGCAGGGCCAACGGTGGAGCAGTACGCTGCCGAAGGCGTAGCGCCAACTCCATGACCGCGTCCTGCGGCAGCATTCCAGGCCACAGGTACACTTAACTCGCAGCAAACAAAAAAGCCCAGGAAGATTCCTGAGCTTCTTGCTTGGCGGGAGCGACGGGATTCGAACCCGCGATCTCCGGCTTGACAGGCCGACATGTTAACCGCTACACCACGCCCCCAATCGGAGGTCACATTCTATCCGCTTCCGTTCGCTTGTCAAATGAGAATCCTTTAAGGAAGAATGTAAGATGCTTGACTTCTCTCTTATTTGCTCTATAATCTGAGACAACGTTCAGGCAGTACTACGCTTGCTCCCTTCTGCCTCGCCCCCACCTTTACGCACTTTCGCCAGCGCTTTCCGCACAAAATCTCATTTTGTGTTGTCTCGACGTGCAAGCGCCTGCTGAATCAGGCGCGTCAGTGCGTTGTAACCTCAGGCTGAATCGTTCCGCCACCCTGAGCCTCATCACCTGCCGGACGCCGACCTCATGTACGGAGCCTCCTAAATGGACATCGCCCAACTCGAACAAATGACATTGACCGAACTACAGGACGTGGCTCGTGACCTGGACATCTCCGGGTACAGCCGACTCAAAAAGACCGATTTAATCCTCCGCCTGCTCCGGGGCAAGGCCGAACAGCAGGGGAACATCTTTGGGGGCGGTGTCCTGGAAACCATGCAGGACGGCATCGGCTTCCTCCGCTCGGAGCGCCTGCTGCCCAGTGCCGACGACGTGTACGTCTCCCAGTCCCAGATTCGCCGCTTCGGCCTCCGCACGGGCGATTTGGTCATCGGGCAGGTGCGCCAGCCCAAGGAGAACGAGAAGTACTTCGGCCTCGTGCGCGTTGAGGCGGTCAACGGCGTAGACCCCGAAGTCGCCAAGCGCCGCCCGAACTTTGTAGACCTCACCCCCATCTTCCCGAACCAGCAACTCATCCTTTCCACCTCGCCTAACATTCTCTCCACCCGCCTGCTGGATATGCTTGCTCCCATCGGGCGCGGGCAGCGCGGTATGATTGTCTCGCCGCCGAAGGCTGGTAAGACCACCATTCTTAAAGAGATTGCGAACGGGATGGCGGCCAACCAACCCGAGCTGCACATGATGATTGTGCTCATCGGCGAGCGCCCCGAAGAGGTCACGGACATGGACCGCTCGGTGGAGGCCGAGGTCGTCGCCAGCACCTTTGACGACCCCGTGCAGGACCACGTTCAGGTCGCCGAGATGGCAGTCGAGCGCGCCAAGCGTCTCGTCGAGGCCGGGAGAGACGTGGTCATCCTGCTCGACTCCATCACTCGTCTCGCCCGCGCCTACAACCTCACAGTCCCGCAGAGCGGGCGCACCCTCTCCGGCGGTATTGACCCGGCGGCGCTCTACCCGCCCAAGCGCTTCTTCGGCGCGGCGCGCAAAGTGGAGGACGGCGGCAGCCTCACCATCATCGCCACCGCCCTCGTGGACACGGGCAGCCGCATGGATGACGTGGTCTATGAGGAGTTCAAGGGCACGGGCAACATGGAGTTGCACCTGAACCGCCGCCTCGCCGAGCGCCGCGTCTACCCGGCCTTCGACCTGGAGCGCTCCAGCACCCGCCGCGACGACCTCCTCCTCGACCCGGTCACGCTCCAGCGCACCTGGACGCTCCGCCGCATGGTCAGCGCTCTTGGCAACGAGGGCATCGAGGCGATGCTGACCCGCGTCCAGCGCACCCGCACCAACGATGAGTTCCTGGCAACCCTCAATGTAGACGCCATTTGATAGTAGCAAGAAAGGCAAGCTCATGACTGGGCAAGAGCTAATCGCGCGTCGCGATGACATTCTCGGCGGCACTGCTGTCTTTGCCGGGACGCGCGTGCCCGTGCAAACGCTCACCGATTACTTAGGAGGCGGGTCAAGCCTGGACGACTTCCTGGACGACTTTCCCACTGTGAGCCGCGCACAGGCCATCGCCTTCCTCGAATTGGCGCGAGAGGCTCTCGTTGGACAGATAGCTCGATCAGGCTCGTGATACGGATATTGCTTGATGAGTGCCTCCCTCGCCGCTTGAAATGGGAACTGGTAGGGTGGGAGGTTCTGCCAGTATCAGCAGAGCAGTAATTGCAAGAGCCGCTACGCCTGACTGTAGCGGCTCTTATACCAACTCATCGTAAAAGTGGCGCAAACTGGTTGGGGTGCC
>DASVVH010000637.1:0-9293 GCA_036386615.1 Ardenticatenaceae bacterium | reverse complement strand
GCGGTTCATGCGCTCAACTTGCCCATTGGTCCAAGGGTGATTGATTTTGGTTAAGCGATGGTCAATAGTATGTGCCGCACAAATGCGGTCAAAGAGCAGTTTGAAGGCATAGCGGTCTTTGGCACGGTTGGCGAACTGGATGCCGTTGTCCGTGAGAATCGTGTGGATCTTGTACGGCACTGCCGCGATGAGGCGCTGCAAGAAGGCCACTGCAATAGGACGAGTCGCCCGTGCATGTAGTTCGGCAAAGGCGAATTTAGAGGTGCGGTCAATGGCAACGAACAGGTATAACTTGCCTTCCTCAGTCTGTACTTCCGCAATGTCGATGTGAAAATAGCCGATGGGATAGGCTTTAAAGCGGGCTTTCTTGGCGGGTTTGTCCGTCACCTCCGGTAAGCGACTGATGCCATGGCGCTGCAAACAGCGATGCAGGGAGGAGCGGGTCAGATGCGGAATCGTCTCTTGTAAGGCATAGAGGCAATCATCCAGGGGCAGTAATGTATGTTTGCGAAAGGCGACAATCAGGGCCTCTTCCTCGGTACTCAAGACCGTAGAGCACACCTGCTTCGGTCCCATGGGAGCATCTTGCACATGCGAACGCTTCTTCCACTTGGCGATCGTCTTGGGATTGACCCCGTGGCGCTCGGCCAGCGTTCTTATGCTCGCTTCACTATTCTGGATTGTGCGACGCACTGCCTCTGTCGTGGTGGCGCTGCCGTGTAATACTTGTCCCATAGCTGCTCCTTCTGTGCAGTCGTTACTGTACCATCAGACTCTGGGACTGTACAGTTAGCGCATGAAAAACGTCTGTTTCTACATATAAAAAGACCCCAAGTGCCAAAATCCTGAGGAACTGGTAGATAGTTGATAAATTGGAAGGTTGCGAGGGGACAGAATGAGGAGAGTGGCGGGAGATTGCGTCATTTGGCGTAGCGGAACGGTCAAAATATGGTCAGTTAGCGGATAGGAATTGTGAGGGGACATCAATAGAATAGGGAACGATGCGGACTTTCGATAAGGCACCCAAGAAGAACGAAAGGATTATTTCTATGTACCGTTTTAGAGCGCTCCTCGCTCTCCTGTTCGTGGTTTTGCCCCTGCTAACCCTCAGGGCCACGCCCGCCTCGGCGCAGCAGCCCGCCGACTACCCGATTCCCAATGGACGGTTCTTCACGCAGGCGGGGGCCGGGCTGGGCGGTTTCAGCGTGGTGGACGACGGGCAGGCGCGCTTCTGGAGCGAGTTCCAGCGGCTGGGGCTGCAAAATGTCGGCTATCCCATCTCGCAACGCTTCATGTACGAGGGCTTCGTGACGCAGGCGTTCCAGAAGCTGGTGCTTCAGTGGCGGCCAGAGGTGAATCAAGCCTACGCGGTCAACGTCTTCGACGAGCTAAACGAGAACGGCTATGACCAGCGGCTCTTTGAGACTCGCCAGACCCCGTACCACCTCTCCAATCTTGACGCGCCGGGCGCGACGTGGAACCAGATTGTCGCTAGCCGCCAGGCGCTGCTGAACGCCAACACGGCGATTCGCCAGCGGTACTTCTCGATGCGCGACCCGCTGATGGTCTTCGGCCTGCCAACCTCGCGGCTGGAGGACATGGGCAACCACTACGCGATTCGCACGCAGCGCGCGGTGCTCCAGCAGTGGAAGCAGGCGGTGCCTTGGGCGGCTGCCGGGCAGGTGACGGTTGCGAACGGCGGCGACATCGCCAAGGAGATGGGGTGGCTTTCGGGCGCGGCAATCGTGCCGGAAGCCGCGCCGGGGCAGGGCGGCCCGACGCCCACGCCGCCACCCGCCGCGCCAAGCGCCTGGACCACCAAGACGATGCTCGTTGGTCCTGGAACGCCCGGACGCCTCTACGCCTTCCAACTTCGCAACGTTCCGGTTCCGGCAGAATCGCGCTCCTACACGGAATACCGCCTGCTCGTCAGCGACGACCTGGGAGCACGCTGGAGTCCCTACCAAGGTGGCATCCCGTTCTCCGTAGATTGCACGTATGATATTACTATGGACTTCTCGGCGGAGGACACGCTGTACGCGACCACCTGCCAGGGCTTTTACAAGTGGACGGGCAGCGCGTGGACGAAGATTGCCGACCAGGGGAACGCGGTCACGCCGGGCAACCCGCAGCAACTGTGGGCGCTGACTACTTCCAATGTGCTCCGCAGCGACGACGGCGGCGCGACGTGGGTGGAGGCGGCGGCGAACATGATTGGCGGCAGTGGGGGTCTGGGCACACCAGGCCAGATTATCGTCACGACGGGGCGTCCTACCGTCGCCTTCGCGATGCTGGGCGTGGGGCGGAGTGGGACGAGCATCCTGCGCGCCGCGCCGGGCGGCGAGTGGGTGCCCCTCTTCCCCGAACCCGCCGAACTGGTGCAGCACCCCTACGAGGTGCAGTTGCACAGGCCGAGCGGCATGCTCTACCTGTCGGCACCTATGCGGAAGGAGATTTGGCGGATTACCAACCCCACGACGCCCGACGTGTCGCAGGTTCAGTGGGAGCGCGTGAGCACGGTGAATAGCCTAGGCAAAGAGAATATTCACCTGCTTGCTGCGGGGTCGAGTTCGCAGGGGGTCACGCTGTATATCAACGCTTTCAACAACAGTGATAGTGGTCCGACGACTTACCGCTCTCTCGACGGCGGGCAGACGTGGCAGACCATCACTTTCCCGTAATAACCATCGCTGTTCAGACGAAGCGCACCCTCCACATGGAGGGCGCGTTTTCAATATGAGAGCGAGTATTATGAAAGGCCGCCGAGGGTTGCGCTTCGCTCCACCCCCGGCTACGAGTTTCGCCGTCCTGCGGACTCTACGACCTATACGGATTGCCGCGCAATCGCCGTGAGAGCGTAGCGGTAACCAGTAGCCATTTTATAGTTTCACCTTCGCAGCCACTTGCAGGCCCGTCATTTGCTCGCTCAACTCCCAGAGGCGGCGGGCTACCTCTTCATTATAGGACGCGCCGGACGAGGCGATGGCGCGCTTCTTCTCGAAATACTTGCCCGTGACGCCCTCGACCTCCGGGGAGGAGGCCAGGTAGGTGGAGGTTTCCGCGCCCTGCGCCACGCTGATGGCGGCGAGTTGGACGATGGGACGCACCAGGCGTGCCCACCTGCCGTTGTTGGTGGCTATGAAGTTGGAGGCGACGAAGCCGGGATGGAGCGCGTTGGCGGTGACGCCAGTTCCTTCCAGCCGCCGGGCCAACTCGTAGGTAAAGAGGACGTTGGCGAACTTGGACTGGGCGTAGGCGCGCCAGCCACTGTAGCCGCGCGCAAACTGCGGGTCGTCAAAGTTGATTCTTCCGGCCAGATGCGCGCCCGACGAGACGTTGATGACGCGGGAGGGCGCGCTGGCTTTCAGCACGTCGAGGAGCAGCATGGTGAGCAGGAAGTAGTTGAGGTGGTTGAGCGCGAAGGTCATCTCGATGCCCTCTTTGCTCTCCTGCCGCGACATCATGACCGCGCCCGCGTTGTTCACCAGCACGTCGAGGCGCTGGTGGCGGCTCTTGAAGGTTTCGGCTAGCTGGCGAATCTGCTCCTGCACGGAGAGGTCGGCCAGGATGTATTCTATGGAGGCGTTCCCGCTCTGCTGGCGGAGTTCGGTGACGGTGGCGCGGCTCTTCTCCTCGCTGCGCCCGACGATGACGACTGTCGCGCCGAGGCGGGCCAACTCTTTGGCTGTCTCCTTGCCGATGCCCGCTGTCGCTCCCGTCACCATGCAGACCTTGCCCTGCATCGGTTGTGCTGTGTTCATCGTATCTTCTATCCTCTCAGCTATCGTTTCCAGCCGACTCCCTATAACTCTCCACAGTATGGCTCATTTCGTCCATTCCTTCATACCGATGGACAAAAAAGTGGCAACACCCTGTTCCAAGTGTCGCCACCATACCCTGCTGACGCTGCCTATCTAGCCGTTATCCCGTATCCCGCATCCCGCATCTCACATCTCGCATCT
Organism: Ardenticatenaceae bacterium; assembly: GCA_036386615.1. GTDB lineage: Bacteria > Chloroflexota > Anaerolineae > Ardenticatenales > Ardenticatenaceae > DASVVH01. Next base: position 5,331 of record DASVVH010000637.1, on the reverse strand, counting down.
CGCATCCCGCATTCCGCATCCCGCATCCCGTATCCCGCCTCATCCTTCGAGCGTGACGCGCCGGAAGGATTCGACGGCCTGGACACCGTAGGGCGCGGCCATCTCGCGGGCGAGACCTTGCATCCGCTCGGCAAGCCCTTCGGGGTCGCGTATCTGCGAGACGTGCTCGCAGATGGAGCGAATCTTCAGGTCGAAGACTTCGGAGATGTCCACCACGAAGTTCGGCTCGTTCGTTCCGGTGAGCAGAACGTCCAGCACCTTGAAGGGCTGAAGCCCCTCCTCCTCGTGGGTGAGGAAGTTCAGGCGGTCACGGGCGAGGGGATAGACCGCATCGAGGGCGGTGTCGCCAACGGCGCGGTGGTCAGGGTGGTTGATGCGGGTGCCGCGCCAGAAGCGGGTCGTGGGGTCGTGCGTGATGAGGATGTCAGGGCGGTGGAGGCGAATCTGCCGGACCAGCGCCTCGCGCAACTCCTCGTTGTTGTAAATCTGCCCGTCGGGGAAGCCGAGGAAATGCACATCGTCCACGCCGAGGACGGCGGCGGCGTTGCGCTGCTCCTGCTGGCGCGTCTGGAAGAGGGTGTTGTGAGTGAAGGAGGCGTCCTCGCTCCCCTTGGAGCCGTCCGTCACGACGACGTAGGTGACTTTCGCGCCCTGCCGTGCCAGCAGGGCGACGGTGCCGCCCGCGCCAAATTCGGGGTCGTCGGGGTGGGCCATGATGACGAGCACGCGCTGCGGCGCGGGGAGGGGTGGTAGCGGCTGGGTCTGAATATCGTCCATCGTTCCTGTTCCTCGCTATGGTTGACGGCGAAACGTCCTACCATTGTCTCCGAACGGGGAGAAATTAAAAATTCAAAATGCAAAGTTAAAAATGCGCGACGTAACGACACATGGGCAAAGGCCCGGCTATAGAAGCCGAGCCTGATCATTTGGGAGAACGACTGCCTACTGCATGGCGATGGCGGTGGTGGCGACCAGAAGCGGCACGAGCAGGATGAGCGCGAAGATAGCGTTCCGCACCCGCCAGCGCGCGTAGTCCCGCTCCGCGCGCCAGCTTCCTTTGCGCGAAATCTGCCGCCAGGAAGGCAGGCTGGTTATCAACCAGAACGTCAACGCGCCGCCGAGAGACCATATCCAATAGCGGTACGCCGACAGGAACTCTAGCATAAACAAACCCTGTTTCGTGTGGCTACGTCACTCGTTTCCTTGATTATAGCACCGCGCCACCCGCCACTTTCTGACCGTTTGCCTACTCTCCTGGGCCATTTTGCGACTGGAAAGCGGGTACTCTCACATTTGTAAGGCGTAGCGGTTGCGTGGGCGTCGCGTGGGGCATCGGACTAGGAGTTCACCCCTATTCCGCCTATCATTATCCGCTATGAGGATACTGCTTCGCTTGCTCCTGGTAATTGCGTTGCTCGCGCCCGCGCTGCGCCTGCCAATGGCGCGGGCGCAGCCGGACCCGGCGCGGCAGCTTCTGGACGCGATGACGCCCGCCGAGAAGGTAGGGCAACTCTTCGTCGTCACCTTCACGGGGCAGGAGGTGGGGCCGAACAGCGAGGTCGCGGCGCTGGTTCAGGACGAGCGAGTGGGCGGCGTGGCGCTGCTGGCGGCGAATCAGAACTTCGTCAACGACGAGAACGCGCCCTTCCAGGTGCGGGACACCTCGCAGCAGTTGCAGGCACTGGCGCTGCAATCCGGCTCTCTGCCCCTCTTCGTCGCCATTGACCACGAGGGCGACGGCTGGCCGTACAGCCGCCTGACCGGAGGCACGACGCCGCTTCCTAACCCGATGGCCGTCGGCGCGACCTGGAACCCGGACCTCGCGCGGGAGATGGGGCACATCACGGGGCAGGAACTCGCGGCGGCGGGCATCAACCTGCTGCTCGGCCCGGACGCCGACGTGTTGAGCGAGCCACGCGCCGCCAGCCGGGGCGACCTGGGCACGCGCGTCTTCGGCGGCGACCCGTACTGGGTGGGCCGCATGGGGCGCGCCTACGTCGCGGGGGTCCACGAAGGCTCCGGCGGGCGGATGGCGACTGTCGCCAAGCACTTCCCCGGTCACGGCGGCTCGGACCGCCTGCCCGACGACGAGGTGGCGACGGTGGATAAGAGCCTGCAAGAGCTGCGGCGCATCGAACTCGCGCCCTTCTTCGCCGTGACGCGCTACGAGGTGCCGGACGACCCCGCCGCCACCGACGCGCTGATGTCCAGCCACATTCGCTATCGCGGCTTCCAGGGCAATATTCGCCAGTTCACCGCGCCCATCTCCTTCGACCCGCAGGGGCTACGGACGATTCTGGCCGAAGAAGAGTTCGCGCAGTGGCGGGAGCGGGGGCTGATGGTCAGCGACTCGCTGGGCGTTCCGGCGGTCAAAAAATACTTCGACCCGACGGGGCAGACCTTCCCCCACCGCCAGATAGCCCGCGACGCGCTGATGGCGGGCAACGACCTGCTCATCCTCGCCCAGTTTGCGCGCGAGGATGGCTGGGCACCGCAGCTTGCCAATATGCGGGACGCGATGGCTTACTTCCGCGAGCAGTACGGCACCGACCGCGCCTTCACAGAGCGCGTGGACGAGGCGGTGCTGAAGATTATCCGCCTCAAGCTGAAGCTATACCCGGAGTTCGCCGAGGGCGCGGCCACGCTGCCCGCGCTGCCTGAACCGACCTTCGGCCAGCGCGGAGCCTTCACGCAGGCGGTGGCCGAGCAGGCGCTGACCCTGCTCTTCCCGCGCACGCTGGAAGAGTTGGATGAGCGTCTGCCACGCGCCCCCCTGCGCGGCGAGCCAATCGTCATCTTCACCGACGCCCGCCGCGTGCGGGACTGCTTCGACTGCCCCTACTACCAGCTTCTGCCCACCGACGCGCTCCAGCGGGCCATTCTGCGGCGCTATGGCCCCGAAGGGACCGACCAGGTGACGGAGGCGCAGATTATCTCCTTCTCGTTCGAGGACTTGAAGCTTTTCCTGGGCGCGCCCGGCGTGCTGGAAAACAGCGCCGACCCGGCGGCAGCAACGGAACGGGCCGAGGCGGTGCGGAACCTCGTCGAGCGCGCCGAGTGGATTCTGCTCGTCATGCAGGACATCAACCTCTCACCCGCGCCCGGCTCGCAGAGCCAGGCCCCACGCTACCCCGAATCGGACGCGGCGCGCCTGCTGCTGGATGCCGCCGCCGGGAGCCTCTTCAACAAGCGGGTGGTCGCCTTCGCCTTCAACGTGCCCTACCAGTTGGACACGACGGAGATTACCAAGTTGAGCGCCGCCTTCGCTCTCTACTCCAAGCAGGAGCCCTTCGTGGATGTAGCCGCGCGTGCCCTCTTCCGCGAGCTAGCGCCGCACACCGCCCCGCCCGTCACGGTGGACGCGGTGAACTACGATTTGCCGATGCAGTTGGAACCGGACCCAAATCAAACCATTACACTTGAAGGAATCACTAATACGCTCGTCTCCGCGCCTGCTGAACTCGACGTGAGCACCAGCGTCATTCTTGACCGCAACGGACACCCCGTGCCCGATGGCACCTCCGTAGAGATGGTCGGGACGTGGCTCGACGCGCCGGGCACCGCCGGGCCTCGCGTGGCGGCGACTACGACTAATGGCATCGCGCGGGCGACCCTGCCCCTGACGATGGACGGAATTATGGAGTTGCGCGTGGTGGCGGGGCAGGCCGAGAGCGAGCGCCCGCTCGTCGTGCAGGTGGGCATGCCCACCCCCACGCCCAGCGCCGAACCATCAGCGACGCCCGAACCAACGGCGACGCGCACCGCTACCAGCACCCCCGAATCGCTGTCGCTCGTCAGTGACGCGGTAGATGGTCCACTGGTCGGCTCGCTCCCTGATGCGCCCGAAGCGCCAACGCAGCCTCCCGCGCCCGAAGACCCACTCTCCCTGTTCGACTTCTTGCTGGGCGCAGTTGGCACCCTGCTTGCGGTGGGCAGTGCATGGCGGCTCTCGCGCGGCAGGCCGCTGACGGGGCGCGTGAGAGCGGCGTTGCTGGTCGTCATCGGCGGAATGGGGAGCTACCTGCTGTGGGGAGCCACCGGAGCGGCGGGCGGCCTCCTGCTGGCCGCGCCCGTCGCGCTCCTGGGCGCGCTGCTCGCCCTCGGCATCACGCGCCTCCTGCCTGAGCCGAGATAGCCCTGTGGCGCGTCTCAGCGCAGCGTTATGAGCAGCGCCGCCGCTATGAGAATGGCGGCGGAGACGAGCAGCCCCGCGTTGGCGCTCAGGGCATCGCGTAGGGTTGGCGTTGAGGGTTGCGAAGGCGTTACACTCTCGCCGCGCAGCAACTCCCGCTTGAACGCCTCCGCGCTGGCGGGGCGCTCCTGCGGCTTCAGCGCCATCGCCCGCAGTACGGCCCGCTCGACGTGAGGGGAGAGGGTCGGGACGATGGCGCTGGGGGGCTGAAAGCGCTCCGGCTGTAAAAAACGCTCCTGCGCGGAAAGGGGCTGCTGCCCCGTCAGCAAGTGATAGAGCGTCGCGCCGAGCGAGTACACGTCGGCGCGGGGGTCGTTGCCGCTCAGGTCGGCCCCGTACTGCTCAAGGGGCACGTAGGGCAGAGTGCCGAGGCCCTTCGCGCCCGTCAGCGTCTTCTCGCTCTGGGCGTCCAGTTGCAGGGCGAGGCCGAAATCCACCAACTTAATCGTGCCGTCCGGTGCCAGCTTGACGTTGCCGGGCTTGATGTCCCGGTGAAGCACCGGCGGCTCCTGTAGGTGCAGGTAGGTCAGCGTATCACACAGCGTTTCGGCCCAGGACAACACCTGCGCCTCCGGCAAAAAGCGGCCCTTGCGGCGGGTCTCCTTCACAATCTCGCTCAAGTCCTGGCCCGCCACGTAATCCATCACGATGACGACGGTGGCTTCCGCCGCCTCGTCCTCGCCACAGACGAAAAAATCGCTCACGCGTGGCAGCGAAGGATGGTCCAGCCGCGCCAGCACCTGCGCCTCGCCCGCGAGCTGCTGAATCGCCTCCTCGGTCAACTCGCCGGGAGCATTCAGCGCCTTCACGGCCACGCGCCGCCCCGAAAGCCGCTCGTCGTCGGCCAGGTAGACGGCTCCCATACCGCCCTGTCCGATTCGGGCTACAATACGATAGCGGTTTCGCAGACGCTTCCCAATCACGCGCGCCGTTCCTTAATCACAACAACCACGCCGGGACTATCCATGAATCCGACACTCGCCACCTCTCAAACGCATCCTGCTCTACAGCCATTGGTGGTGGGTCGTCGGTCATCATCTGTCAAGAAGCATAGGACAGAAGGGCGCGAGTGCCAACCAGCGCGCCCACTCCCAAAACAACGACCCAGCCAACCAGAGGGGTCCAAATGGACATCGAAC
>DASVVH010000636.1:0-8063 GCA_036386615.1 Ardenticatenaceae bacterium | reverse complement strand
TGTTTTCGCGGCGGGAGCCATCGGCGAGGGGCGTCTGGCGCAGGATGGTTTTGAGGCGGTCAATCTCGACGATGAATCGCAGTTGTTGGGAGAGTCGGTCTGCCAACGGCTGAGGACTGTTTAACTCGCTGGGGGAAGGATTGGATGCTTGCATGGTAGGTGCTGGGGCGTTCCGGGGTTGTGTGATGGCAGCTATTATACGGCAAACGGCGGGGGACTGTAGTTAGGTGTACAGCTTCACGAGGTTAGCACACAGGATAATACTCAGCGATAGGTTGCATAACATCTAACTACATCCATGTCATCCTGAGCGAAGCGAAGGATCCACCCAGCAACACGCCTAGCGTAGAGCGTAACGCACGCTTCGACTGCCCTTCGTGACAGGGTGAACTTGTATGCCATCCTTTGTACTAATACAGTTCGGGGCTATCTCCGGCAAGAGGTGCCGGAGGCCGAGCAAGGCTGTGTCAAAGTAGCGCAGCTTGATATATAACTAACAGTCACATAGCAGCTACTTACCACCATACTGGCCGCTTATCGCTCTCCAGTACTGGCCGTTACTGGCCTTTACTGGCCTCTGTATTGATGAGCCTCTCCCGCCCCTTACCGCTCCCGTTCGTAATGCTCCAACAAATCGCCCAAATCGTAGAAAACGTGGTCCGCCCTGATGGACGAGGCCGCCATATCCGCCGATGACGCGACACCGCCGTGCAGCAGAATTGAAATCAACCCCGCGTTCTGCGCGCCGAGAATATCCGTCTCCAGCCGATCCCCTATCATCGCCACCACATCGCGCGGCAGCCCCAGGTGTGCCACAGCCACATCCATCATCGCCGCGCCGGGCTTGCCCACAATCGTCGGCTTCACGCCCGTAGCCGCCTCCAGAAAGGCCAGAGTCGCGCCGTTGCCCGGCACCAGCCCCTCCTCGCTGGGAAAGGTCGTATCGGGATTCGTGCCGATGAACTGCGCGTTCTGCCGGATTGCCAGCGCCGCCTGCTTCAACTTCTCGTAGGTAATCGTCGTATCAATCCCAACCACCACGAAGTCGGCGGGCGGCCCCTCCACGAGCGTGAACCCCGCGCCCACCAACTCCTCGCGCAGTCCCGCCTCCCCCACCACCAGCACGCGGGCACCCCGCGCCACGCGGCCCGCCAGCCACTCCGCCGTCGCCCTCGCCGAGCCGATGACGCGGCTGGCATCAATCGGAATGCCCAGCGCGTCCAGCTTCGCCTGGTACATCGCCTGTGTACGTGAGGCATTGTTCGTGACGCAGACGTAGGGAATCCCCGCGCGGTTCAGGTAGGTGATGAACTCGATAGCGCCCTCCCGGACAGTGTTCCCCCGGTACAACACGCCGTCCATGTCCAGAATGAAGCCCCTGATGCGGTGCAATGCTTTTGACGCCCGCGATGGGGCGGGGGTACTGGCGGGAGTAGGTTCGGCGACAGGACTTTGCTGGGCATTGGCAGGGGAGCGCGGCCTAAGCTCTGCGAAGCGGAGGAAGACGGCGCTGGAAACAAAGCGTAACGGCACGAGAGCGAGCATCATCCAGAGCCACCAGCGCTGGCCCGTGATAATCGCACCCAACGCTCCATAGACGGCGGGGAGGAACGTGTACGCGAAGTGGAGCCAGTTGATGGTCCGGGCGGGCGCGCCGCTCCGCGTCAGGCGGACGATAGTGAAGAGGACGAGGGGGAATTCGATAGCAGTGATGAGGCCCAGCCCCATCAGGACGAAGATGGGCACGGAGCGGCTGCCGAGCCGATCCATACTGAGGACCGCAAGACCCTCCAGGGCCGGGGCGGCGAAGAAGGCCAGAAGGGTGAGAAGTAGAGCCAGCAGGGCACCCAGAAGCCCCGCCAGCACGAACCGGGATGGAGAAGGCGAATCACTCAATCGCTACGCCGTCCCGTTCCTCGATGTCGTCTTCCACGTCCATCGCGGCGGTCGCAATCGCCCAGGCGATGATGCCCCACGTCAGCCCTGAAATGAGCGTGGCGATGAAGATGCTTTGCAGCGTCACGGGCGTCTCAGGGTTACGAACCACCCCAAAGACCGAGAGCAGGACGGCTATCACGAAGAAGCTGATTCCGACCTTCGCGGGGCCGCTCAAGCGCGACCAGAATGTTGTATTCATAATCTCTCCTCCCTTTGGCGACGATTATACTGATGCCTGGGGGTTTCTATCAAGTTTTGAAGCTGCCTGCTTTCTGCCCTACTGTAAACTCCCTCAATGGCGTATCGCCTACAGACTTCCAGCCCCCGCAGGGCTGTGTCAGAGTCCTCCCATGTAGAACGGTTCTGGACGTCCAAACTTTATGTCAACGAATGCCAACATCTATCGCCTTCTAATGTTGGCATTTGTTGGCTTTGGTTCACATAACATCGTCTGAGCAACTGCACTCATACCCCGAATCCTCGCTTTGCCTTGCCTGCTCGTCCACTTTGACACGGCCCTGCCAGCCCCCATGATGCGTACCGGAAATCGGCGCGAAACGTGTATAATCCAGCTTCGTACCCTGACCCTCTACCTTGACGCTCCCTGAGAGCCGAGAAAGAACCTACCCGGATGAACTCGCAACGATGGTTGGCGGCGATAGCGGCCTCGATAGTATTAGCCTTCACCGTCATCTGCCTCTGTGGGGTTGCCGGATTTCTTCTCTATCAGCGTAGCGGGCAGGTCATCGCCGCGCGAGCGACGGAGCCTATCCCGACAGCGACTCTGGCGGCGACCCGCCCCCGGCCAACCGCCACCCAAACTCGTCAGCCGAGTCCCACTCCCGAAACGCCTATCGAGCCGGACGCCACCCGCGAGCCTGTTCCTACCCTGGCGCAGCCGACATCCGTCCCCAGAGCGACAGTAGCACGCGAAGAGCCGTCGCTTACCCTCGAACAGATTGAAGCCGCCGTTCTGCCCCCGCGCGACCTCTTCGAGATTGCCATTCGCTTCGGCAAGATTCCATCGGACACCCTCCGCGCCAGCGAGACCGACCCAGCCTATACGATAGGAACCCGGCAGACCTTCACCGTCTTCAATGTGGACACGGAAGAGCACTTCGAGGCCGAGGCGGAACTTCGGGCGCAGACCGAGCACGCCTCCTGGTGGGTAGCCGTTGACGCGGAGGTGGAGCAGGCAGATTTGGAAGCGTCGGCCCGCGTCTTCGAGGAGCAGACCTACCCCACGAACCGCGCCCTCTTCGGCAATGAGTGGTCGCCCGGCGTGGACGGCGACCCCCGCGTCCACATCTACCTGGGCGAGGTGCCGGGCGTGGGCGGCTACTTCTCCAGCGCCGACGAGTTCCCGCGCTCGGTGAACCCCTTCTCCAACGAGAAAGAAATCTTCTACATCAATACGAACAACGCGCTCCCCGGCAGCGACTACTTCGACGGCATCCTGGCGCACGAGTTCCAGCACATGATTCACTGGAACGTGGACCGCAACGAGGAGCTATGGATTAACGAGGGATTGAGCGAGTTGGCTGCCGCCGTGAACGGCTTTGAGGTGGGCGACGCCATTACCTCCTATATGCGGGAGCCGGACCTGCCCGTGACACGCTGGTCAGACCAGACTTACCCCTTCTACGGCTCGGCCTACCTCTTCCTGACCTACTTCTACGAACGCTTCGGTGAAGAGGCGGTGAGCGAGTTCGTGCAGACCGAGGCCGATGGGCCGCGCGCCTTTGACGAGGTGCTGGCGGACGAGGGCATCACCTTCGACGAGCTATTCGCTGACTGGGTGGTTGCCAACTGGGTGGACGACGCTACCCTGGAAGATGGCCGCTTCGGCTACCAGGAGAGCCTGGAGCGCGCACCCACGCCGGAGGAGGCGGTCGAGCGCTATCCGCAGGTGGACAGCGGCGAGATTCACCAGTATGGCACGGATTACATCCACTTCGAGCCTGACGGCGAGGAGGGCACCCTGCGCGTGGAGTTCGACGGCGACGAGATGGTCTCTCTGCTGCCAACGAAGCCCCATGAAGGCGAATGGATGGCGTGGAGCAACCGGGGCGACGATAGCGACGCAACACTGACCCGCGCCTTCAATCTGGCGGATCTCGACAGCGCGACGCTACGCTTCTGGACGTGGTACGACCTGGAGCCGGACTACGACTACAGCTACGTCGCCGTCTCCACCGACAGCGGCACGCAGTGGCAGATTCTACAGGCGACGGACAGCACCGACAGCAACCCCAACGGCAACAGCTTCGGCTTCGCCTTCACGGGCCGCTCCGGGCGCGCAGACGACGAGCAGAACCCGCTGTGGCAGGAACAGACGGTGGACCTCTCGCCATTCGTGGGGCAGGAAATCCTGCTGCGCTTCGAGACGATTACAGACGACGCCCTCAACCTGAACGGCTTTGTCGTGGACGACATCTCCATCCCGGAGCTAGGCTACACGGAGAGCTTCGAGGAGGGGCTGGGCGACTGGGAGGCGAGCGGCTACGCGCGGGTGGATAACGTGCTGCCGCAGGAATTTCTTGTGCAGATGGTGGCGGAGCAGAGCGACGGCACGCACGTCACGCCCGTCGCTCTGGATGAAGGAAACAGCGCCATCATCCTCGTCGAGAACTTCGGCACGGAGGTCGAGAACGTCACCCTGGTCGTCACGGGCGCGACATCCCACACCTCCGAGCAAACGCGCTACGAGTACTCGGCGCGCCTGGAATAGCGCTGATGAGGAAAACAGTTGCAAGCTCAGTACTGCCTATGCCACAATCAGAGTATTGAAGGACTTGGCTACGAAGCTAAGGGGGATTTCCAATGAAAGCGTATCAGGCAGTTGTTACCCCAGAAGGACAGGTTCCTATTCCCACCGAGATTCAGGAGGTTCTAGGTATCAAAGAGGGCGACAGAGTCGCATGGGTGCTTGAAGATGGTCACGCGCGCCTGGAGCGAAGTGGGAGCGTCGTGGCCCGCACGGCAGGCATCCTCAAGAGTGACGTGCCGCCTCTGACGGAGGAGCAGCTAAATGAAGTTGTAGAGTTGGCAATAGCCGAGGACGTGATGAAGAGCATGGGAGGCTAAGTGCCTGCCTTACCATTTCTCGACACGAATATTATCTTGCGCCATCTCACACAGGATCATGCCGACCATTCGCCTCGTGCAACGGCATACTTCGCCCGTATCGAACAAGGCGAATTCGAGGTCTACACGGCTGACACCGTCATATTCGAGAGCGTGTATACGCTTGAGAGGGTATACCGCCAGACAAAGGCTGCCGTCCGTGAAGGCTTGTTGCCCCTGCTTGAACTGGACGGAATCATTCTGCCTGGAAAGCCGAAGTACCGCCGGGTCTTCGACCTCTATGTTAGCTATAACCTCTCCTTTGGTGATGCGTACCATGTCGGCTTGATGGAAAGCCTTCAACTCACCGAGATGGTTAGTTTTGACCAAGGGCTTGACCGTATACCTACCATTCAGCGCATCGAGCCTTGAGTCTCTCCTGCCGTGCGGATGGCCTCGATTATCTTGTAGTAGCCAGTGCAGCGGCAGAGATTGCCACTGATGGCCTGCTTTAGCTCATCGTCGGTGAAGGTGCCGCCCTTCTCTTCCAGCAGCTTGGCCGCGCTCATGATGAAGCCGGGCGTGCAGTAGCCGCACTGCACCGCATCGTACTCCACAAAGGCGTGCTGGTGGGATGCAACTGCTCGCCGTTAGACAGCCCCTCGATGGACGTGATGGTCGCACCGTGCGCCCAGCGCTATCAATGGCGTGATGGTGTCTTTCCGGGGACCGTTACGTAGTGGGCTTGGGCATAGTTTGAATGAGCGCGCGCAACACAGTGTTCACAGATTCGGGCGTTGTAAACACTTCGGCAACGTCTGAATCCAGAACCACTACCAACTGGTCCCGCTGAATTCGGCTAGCAAAGCGGTTAGGGCGCGCTTTACTGTAATCGAAATCGTATTCAGGAAGTATTTCGTCCGGCATTGTCTCGTTGGCGTCAGTAGCCTCCGTTGTCTTCATAGTCTTGGCGCTCCTTTCGGGTTACGGGACGCGCACTTATGATGCGAACGGTATCTCCACGCTCGGTGAAAGAGACCAGCAAAAGGCGACTATTCAAGGAATGTCCAATGAGTAGTTCCCGCGCCTCTTCGGAAGAATGCATCTCATCATCAAAAATGACGGCGAGTGGGTCACTGAACACTGTAGCAGCCTCCTCAAAGCTGACTCCATGCTTCGTGACATTGGAGGCGGCCTTTTGTTCATCCCAGTCAAATTGCACGTTCATGCAGCGAACTCATTATAGCATCACAGGCAATCTCTTGCTCATATTCGATGCCTACATCATGGTGCCTATTTAACCACTTCACCTGCCGCGCGGATAGCCTCGATAATCTTGTAGTAGCCAGTGCAGCGGCAAAGATTGCCACTGATGGCCTGCTTTAGCTCATCGTCGGTGAAGGTGCCGCCCTTCTCTTCCAGCAGCTTGGCCGCGCTCATAATGAAGCCGGGCGTGCAGTAGCCGCACTGCACCGCGTCGTACTCCACAAAGGCTTGCTGGACGGGGTGCAACACCGCGCCGTCGGACAGCCCCTCGATTGTCGTGATGGCCGCGCCGTGCGCCCGCTCGGCGGGAACGAGGCAACTCATCACCGCCGCCCCATCGAGCCATACCGTGCAGGCCCCGCACTCTCCCTCCGCGCAGCCCTCTTTCGTACCGACGAGGCCCGCGTCCTCGCGCAGGGCGCGGAGCAGCGTCTTGCCGCCTGCTCCCTCCATCCGCACCGCGCGCCCGTTGATGCTGGCGTCAATGCTATCTGAAGGCGCGGGAGCCGCGCTGACGGGGTGCGCCGGGCCTGCCCATAGCTTGGCGCGGCGAGAGGGATAGAGGTCGCGCTCGGTGCCGTCGCGTAGCGCCTGGAGCAGGCGGCGCGTGATGACGCGCACCGCCTGTACGCGGTAGTCCGCCGTGCCGCGCACATCGTCAATGGGTGTCGCGGCCTCTGCGGTGAGGCGGGCAGCCTCCTCGATGGTGGTATCAGTCAGAGGGTTCTGCGAGAGCAGTGCTTCCGCATCCGGCGCGTGGATGATGGTGGGAGCCACCGAGCCGAGCGTGACACGCGCCGCGCCCTCGCGCAGCACCACCGCCACATTGACGACCGAAATGGCCTGCGCGCGGCGGAGCGCCAGCTTCGTGAAGCCGCCGCGTTCGCCTTCTTTCAATGCTGGGACCTCGATGCCGACCATCATCTCGTCGGGGTGCAAATCCACCTTGCGAAAACCAACGTAGAAGTCGTCCAGCGCAATGGTTCGTTCGCCCCGCGCCGCCGAGCGAAGCCGCACGCGCGCACCCAGCGCCATCAATGGCGTGATGGTGTCGTTGGCGGGTGAGGCGGTGATGAGGTTGCCCGCGATGGTGCCCCGGTTCCGCAGTTGGGGTGAGCCGACCTCCCACGCCGCCTGCGCGAGGGGAAAGGCGCGGGCGATGATGCGCTCGTCGTTGGCGACCTGATTGTGAGTGACGAGCGGGGCGAGGATGAAGTGGCCGTCGCGTTCCTCAATCGTGTCCAGCCCGGCGATGCGCGTGATGTCAATGACGGCCTCAAGGTGGCGCAGCCCCCGGTCCAACTCGACAATCAGGTCGGAGCCGCCCGCGATGATGCGGGCCTTTTCTCTGTGTTCGGCCAGCAGCGCCAGTGCCTCGTCTATGGAGGCGGGCGCGAAGTAGCGGTGGTATAGCTTCATGGTAACTTTCGTTCTACAAGGGAATGGTACGAGTGTGCTTATCCTACTCTGTAAGGCCAAGCTTTCCTATTCTGGTTCAGAGCGGCGAAAAGGACGGCATGAGAGGGCACAACAGGTGCTCCAGCCAGTAGAGGCCAGTATCGGCCAGTATACAATCGGTACTGGCCTGACAAAAGGCCAGTATTGTTAATACCTATATGTAAAGTAACTGTGCAATAATGTTATGCCTAGCTGGATTTTGACACAACCCTGGTTCAGGTTCAGAAGCCCAGGCCGCGCTCCTTCATGGAGACGTGCCTCTGCGCGCCGATGACGAGGTGGTCCAGCAGTTCGATGTCGAGCAGTTCCCCGGCCTGACGAATCTGGCGGGTGAC
>DASVVH010000635.1:0-4369 GCA_036386615.1 Ardenticatenaceae bacterium | reverse complement strand
CGAGCATCGGGGACCAGCGCTCGGCGTAGTAGATGTCGAGGAGCATCATCTCGTCGAAGGTGACATCGCTGCGCCCGCTCACCTGCCAGAGGCCAGTCAGCCCCGGCGCAACTTCGAGCCGCTTGTGGTGCCAGTCCTGGTACTGCGCGACCTCGGTGGGCAGGGCGGGGCGCGGGCCAATCAGGCTCATATCGCCCTTCAAAACGTTCCAAAGCTGCGGAATCTCGTCGAGGCTCGTCTTGCGGAGGAAGCGGCCCATGCGCGTGACGCGGGGGTCGTTGCGAATCTTGAAGAGGGGGCCGTCGGCCTCGTTCTGGTGGGAGAGCTTATCGCGCTCCTGCTCGGCATCCTGCCGCATGGAGCGGAACTTGTAGATGGTGAAATTGTGGCCGTTGCGCCCGACGCGCGTCTGCTGGAAGAGGACGGGGCCGGGCGACTCGATTTTGATGAGAAGGGCGAGGAGCAGCCACAGGGGGGAGAAGAGGACGAGAAAGAGGCCACTCACGGCGATGTCAATGACGCGCTTGAGGGCGAGGTTCGCGCCCGTCAGCACCGGCTCGTGGATGCCGATGAGAGGCACGCCGCGAATCTCGTCAAGCGAGACGCGGGTGAGCGAGAGTTGGAAGAGGTCGGGCACAATCATACTCTCCACGCCCGCCTGCTCGCACTCCTCCATTATCTCCTTGATTTTTTGCTGCTCCTGCCAGGGCAGCGTGAGAATCACCTTGTCTACCTGATGGTCCCGAACGAGCCTGCGAATGGTGTCCGTGCCGCCGAGCGCCTGGAAGCGGCCAATGTCGTGCTGGCGCGCGGGGTTGTCGTCTACGAAGCCGACTATCTGATAGCCGAGGTCGGGCTGGGCGACGATGTGGCGCATCAGGGTACGTCCCGTCTCGTCCGCGCCGACGACGAGGGCGCGGGTGACGCCGATGCCCTGGCGGCGGAGCCTGCCCATCCACCAGCGCTGGACGAGCCGCGCGACGGCGAGGAAGACGAAGACGAAGGCGGCGACGTAGAAGAGAATGAGGCGCGAGTAGGCGAAAGGGCGGGTGAAGAAGTAGAAAAAGACGATGAGCAGGATGGTGTTGGCGTTCGCGTGGAGGATGGCGGAAACCTCGTCTACCCAGGTCGTGCCGCGCCGCATCCGGTACGCGCCCTCAAGCTGGAGGTTGAGTACCATGAGCAGGGTCAGGCCGAGCGAGGTGGGAAGATAATCCTCAAAGGTGCGGTAGGAGACGAACTCAACGTCGCCGCCCAACTCAAGCTGGTAGCGCGTCCACCACGCGAAGAAGAAGGCAACGTTGATGAGCACGATGTCCAGTGCCATCCAGAGCCAGCGCAGCCAGCCGCGTTCAACCAGTCGCCTGAAAAAGTCGTGCATCAGGAGCCTTCCAACACGCGGCGATAGACCTCGGCCTGCGTGGCGGCGCTTTCCCGCCACCGGAAGCGCGCGGCCTGAGCGAAGCCACGCTCGCGGCGCATCTCGCGCTCCGCCGGGTCCGCCAGGAGGGAGCCGAGGGCTTCTGTCAAGGCTTCATTATCATCGGGGGAGACGGTGCGCCCCGCCTCGCCAACGACTTCCAGCAGGCTGGCGGCGTGGGTGGTGACGACGGGCGTGCCGCAGGCCATCGCCTCAAGCGGCGGGAGGCCGAAGCCCTCGTAGCGGCTGGGGTAGGCGAAGAGGTCGGCGGCGCTGTACCAGAGCGGCAATTCGTCGGCGGGGACAAAGCCCGGAAAGTGAACGCGGTCCCGGAGGCCGAGCCGCTCGACTTCGGCGAAAATCTCCTCGTACCCCCAGCCCTTGCCGCCCGCCAAAACCAAATCCACGCCGGGAACACGCTCCTTGACCGCCGCGAATGCCTGAACCAGCGCGGGCACGTTCTTGCGCGGTTCGAGGGTGCCCAGGTAGAGGACGAAGCGCTCAGGCAGACCCCTGCGCATGCGGAACTCGGCAACAGCCTCCCGCGAGGGCGGCGTGGCGAAGCGCGGGTCGAGGCCGGGGTAGACGACGGTTATCCTATCGGCGGGCACGTCGAGGTAACGCGCGATGTCCTGCCTGCCATGCTCCGCGATGGAGCAGATGTGCGCCGCGCGCCGCGCGCTCAGGCGGGTCATGGTTTGCAGGTAGAGGCGGTTCAGGGGTTTGAACGCCTCCGGCACGCGGAGGAAGGTCAGGTCGTAGATGGTGATGACGCCCGGCACCCTCAGCCAGAGCGGGAGGACGAAGGCCAGCCCATGCAGCAGGGCGGGGCGTGCCCGCGCCACCGCGTAGGGTTGTAGCAGTTGCTCCCAGGCGATGCGAACGGGCGGGCGCGCGGTGGGCAGGGGCGTCACGCGCCGCTCGACGCCCGCGAGGTCGCCCTCGCGCTCGTGCGTCCAGACGGTGTAGTGAAAATCACTCACCTGGGGCAGGTGGCGCAGTAGCTGGTAGATGTAGTTGGCGATGCCCGCGCTGCGATAGCTCTCGCCCAACGCCAATAGCTGGGCGTTGAGGCCGATGCGGGGGCGCGCTTTCATCTGTAGGGCGTGGTGCTTGGAACTCATGGGGGCGAATTATATCACAAGGAGCCGACGACCGACGATAGACGACCGACGACCGCTAAAGACGAGAAACGGGATACGGGATGTGAGATGTGGGATGTGAGATACGGGATACGGGATACGTGTACTGTTTCACGAGGTTCACATACATTGGTTTTAGCCCAGGCATACATCAAGTAAGCTCTAGTTCCTTACTTGTCATCCTGAACGAAGTGAATCTGCGAAGCGACCTTAAGGGGATCCACCCAGCAAGGTTCATCCTTGAGGCGTTAACACGCTTTGCGTCTTTGACGACTTGGCTGAATCTGTATGCCAACCTTGTGTAGTCTTACAGATACGGGATGTGAGATGTGAGATATGGGATGTGAGATAACGCCAATGGCATGAACGATACGACACAAGGGGAGGGGATGCAAGGAGAGTTCCAGTTTTGGTTACGCCAGTACGCTCTGCTGGTAAGGAGGCGGGGTGGAAAGGCCGAGGCCGATTTATGTGAAGTAAGGCCGACAAAAGCCGACATTGAAGGGCGATAGATGTCGGCCTTAGTTTACATAAGTAGAAGGGCTGTTAAGCCACAGGTGTACGTCTAGGGTCATCTACGCCCCTACGAGAGGGTGCAACGTGCCAACACCCACGATGAAGGGCATTGGTGAGTGAATCCCCTTGGTCTCTAATCCACAAAATGATTCGAGCGTCTGCAATCATCCTGGTAGTTGCTAGATTCTGAGTGGATTCCCTTAAGGTTGCTTCGCAGTTCGCTCCGCTCAGAATGACAAGCAGGGGTAATCTGCTTGCCTCCACTCTCCATAGCATCGCAACAAAACGGCTGGATGAAGCTATGGATAGCCACTAAGGCTAAATCATAACTAGAAGCAGAAAATAATCACGACCAGTATTAACGCTACGGTGCCATAAAAGAAATCAATCTTATGCTCAGAGTGAATCTTCCAGATGGGGCTGGCCGTGCTGATCTGAGAACTGAGCGCAATGCTGGGAATCTGACCTTTCAATCTGTTCTCTATATATTCTACGTGGTCCCGTGCGCCCTTTAATAGCCGATGGTACCACCATCGGTCCATAAAATAAAAGGCCCACCATGCTACAAGCCCTGCTACCAATATCAAATCTGCACTTGTGAGTTCCAAATTAATAGGACCTAACAAGATTGGAACCGTTGGGGGAGCAATCGCAACTGTAGCGGCACCTCCTTCCTTGATAGCTGCTGCTACGGCTTGTTGAGCCTGGTTATACACGAGGACGGCGGCTCCAATCACAGTTGTGAGAACCGTGACTGCCAAGTTCCGAATCTGCATCTCAATCGTGTTGAAATGCTGTTGTACCTCAACAGTTTTTTTCCAGGCTTCCATCTCTAGTTTGAGTATCTCAAGTGCAAGAGTCTGCTCATCGTTCATTTGTCGCTCCTTAATTAGGAAGAGATGGGTAAACAACCGGGCAGTTGTGAACAAAAGAATAGCGGAGGAGGGGCGGAAGATTATAGATAGACCCTTCAACCATTTGGCCTTCTATGGGGCACAAACTCAAAGAGGTCTAGAACTTCGGCAAAAGATTCCTCCAGTACATGGGTCGGCGTAACGGTTGCTCGCGCATAGATAGCCCTCTCGCGTTCAACGTCCTCTTGGGTCCAATGCGTGACTCGCCGGAGCAACTCGTATTCCTCTCGATGTTGAGCTATACCGTACTTCGCGTATACGTCGGTTACACCCGCATCCTGTGCCATAGCAACGTCTTTCATCAGGCTGTCGCCAATGTAGATGGTCTGATCTACTGAGGCTCCAATCTCCTCGTCATGAATAATTTCCTTAAGGAT
>DASVVH010000634.1:0-9574 GCA_036386615.1 Ardenticatenaceae bacterium | reverse complement strand
CCGTGCGCGCCGACGCCTTCCACCACCGCTGCCGCGCCGCTGTTGCGAACGGCGAAGCGCTCGCCTGCGCTGCCTGTCGCGAAGAGTGCGCCGCCCGTCGCGCCGTAGAGCGCCACGTTGCCGAGCAAGGGGGCGCTCTCGTCCCAACTCGCGCCTTCGGGGCGCATGAGCACGAGCGTGCCGCCTGCCAGCCCCTTGCCAACGTAGTCGTTGGCGATGCCCTCCAGCACGAGCGTCGTGCCCGGCATGGCGAAGGCCCCGAAGCTCTGCCCGGCGTAGCCCAGGAAGTTGAGGCGCACGCCATCCGCCTCTGCTGGACGATTACCAGAATGAGCGGCGAAGTGCCCGGCCAACCCCGCGCCGACGGTGCGGTCACGGTTGGCGATGGTATAGTAGCGGCGCGAGCGGTCATAACTGTGGAGGTCGCGCTGCACGTCCCGCGTCATCCGCTCGTCCAGCGTCGGCTCGTCGGCGGGGCGGTGCCAGCGTCGGTCGTGGCGGCGCGCGCCCGTGAGGGCGACCTGCCGCAGCAGTGGGTTCAGGTCAATCCCGTCGCTCGTGACCTCGGTCTCCAGCAGGTGCGTCTGCCCGATAATCTCGTCAAGCGTGCGCGCGCCGAGCCGCGCTAGGTGCTCGCGCACCTCCTCCGCGACGAAGGTGAAGAAGGCCATCACCTGCTCCGGCGTGGCGTCGAACTTGGCGCGCAAGTCCTCGCGCTGGGTGGCGATGCCGACGGGGCAGGTGTTCTTGTGGCAGGCCCGCGCCATCAGGCACCCCTCCGCGATGAGCACGGCGGTGCCGAAGGAGAACTCGTCAGCGCCCAGAATGGCGGCGACGATGATGTCGCGCCCCGTGCGGAGGCCACCGTCCACGCGCAGCCTCACGCGCTCGCGCAGCCGCTGCTCGACGAGCAGTTGCTGCGTCTCGGCGAGGCCGATTTCCCAGGGTTCGCCCGCGTGCTTGATGGAGGAGAGGGGCGAGGCTCCCGTGCCGCCACTGTGGCCGGAGAGGACCACCACGTCCGCGCCCGCCTTCACGACGCCCGCCGCGATGACGCCCACGCCCGCCTGCGCCACCAGTTTGACGCTGATGGTCGCCGCCGGGTTGATGGCGCGCAGGTCGGAGATGAGTTGCGCCAGGTCTTCAATCGAGTAGATGTCGTGGTGCGGCGGCGGCGAGATGAGGTCCACGCCGGGAATCGTGTGGCGCAGCGTGGCAATCTCCATCGTAACCTTGAAGCCCGGCAGGTGACCGCCCTCGCCCGGCTTGGACCCCTGCGCCATCTTGATTTGCAACTCGCGCGCGGAGAGCAGGTAGGCCGGGGTGACGCCGAAGCGGGCGCTCGCCACCTGCTTGATGGACGAGTTCGCCTCCGTGCCGAAGCGCGCCGGGTCCTCGCCGCCCTCGCCGCTGTTCGAGAGGCCGCCGAGCCGCGTCATCGCAATCGCCAGCGTGGCGTGCGCCTCGCGGCTCAGGGAACCTAGCGACATCGCCGCCGTCGAGAAGCGGCGGAAGAGGGCCGTCTGTGGCTCCACTTCGTCCAAGGCTACGCCGACGCCCTCCCGCTCGACGATGCGGAGCAGGTCGCGCGGTTCGCTGGGCTGGGCGCTGTAGAGCAGGCTCGTGTACTTGTGATAGGCCGCGTAGCCGTCCGCGAAGTGCCCGTTGAGCGCTCCATCCGTGCGAACGGCACGCTGCAAAGCGTGGACGACCTGGGGGCTGAAGGCGTGGTGCTCGCCCGCCTTCTTGTACTTGAAGAAGCCGGGGCTATCGAGTTCGACAGGCTGGTGGTGCCACGCGGCGTCATGCCAGCGCCGCACCTCCGCTTCGAGAGCATCCAGCCCGACGCCGCTTACACGGCTCGGCGTGCCCGTGAAGTGCCGCTGCGAGACTGCATAGCTGAGGCCGATAATCTCGAAAAGCTGCGCGCCGCAGTAGCTCTCGACGGGGCCGATACCCATCTTCGACATAATCTTGAGCAGGCCGCTCTCCGCCGCCTTCAGGAAATTGCGCGTCACGGTTGCCACGTCCAGCGTCTCACCGCGATAGCCGTCCGCGCCCATTTCGACAGCCGTTTCCAGCGCCAGCCAGGGGCAGACCGCGTTCGCGCCGAAGCCGACGAGCGCCGCCAGCGTGTGCGTGTCGCGCGCCTCGCCGCTCTCCACCACGAGCGAGACACGCGCTCGCAGCCCCCGCCGCAACAGGTGATGGTGCAGACCACTTACCGCCAGCAGCGAGGGAATGAGCAACCGTCCCGCGCTCACGGCGCGGTCAGTGAGAACCAGCAGTTCCGCGCCCTGCTCGATGGCCGCTTCCGCCGCCGCGAAGAGCTTGTTAAGCCCACTCTCAAGGCTCTCGTCCACCGCGAAGGTGGCGTCCAGCCGCGCGGAGCGCAGGGGTCCGGTCTCAATGGTCGCCAGTTGGGCGGGCGAGAGGAAGGGTGACGCGAGAACGATTCGGCGGAAGGTGGGGTCGGGTGCAAGCGGGTCGGGGAGGGGGCCGAGGTGGCAGCGCAGGCTCATCATGTCGCGCTCGCGCAGGGGGTCAATTGGCGGGTTG
Source organism: Ardenticatenaceae bacterium (assembly GCA_036386615.1). Classification (GTDB taxonomy): domain Bacteria; phylum Chloroflexota; class Anaerolineae; order Ardenticatenales; family Ardenticatenaceae; genus DASVVH01. The sequence continues at coordinate 7,015 of DASVVH010000634.1, read as the reverse complement.
GTCACTTCCGCGAAGCGCTGCTTGAAGTAGTGAGCGAGCGGGCGCGGCTTCAGCGAGAGCACCGCGTGGGGCGTGTCGTCGCCCATCGAGCCAATCGCCTCCGACGCGTCCCACGCCATCGGCTTCAGGACCACCTGCAACTCTTCCGACGTATACCCAAACGCCGCCTGAAGCTGCGTCAGTTCTGTGCCAACGCTGTGGCGTTCGTCCTTCGTCCTTCGTCCTTCGTCGCAGTATTTGGAGCCAACCTCAAACACCTGCGGCGCGGCCTCCACGTACCGCTTGGGTCCGGCGAGGCGGGACTTGAGCGCATCGTTGTCCAGCCAGTAACCCTCTTCCACATCGGCGGCGACCATCTCGCCGGGGCCGAGCCGCCCGTGATAGGCAATCTCGCCAAAATCGAACTGCGCCGCGCCCGCCTCCGAGGCGATGACGAGCCAGCCGTCCCGCGTCACATCGTAGCGCAGGGGGCGCAGCCCGTTGCGGTCAAGCGTCGCGCCGACTACCAGGCCGTCCGTGAAGCAGACGCCCGCCGGGCCGTCCCAAGGCTCCTGAAGCATCGCGTTGTAGGCGTAGAGCGCCTTCTGCTCGTCAGGCAACTGCTCGTCGTGCTCCCACGCGGGCGGCATCAGCATTGTCAGTGCGCGGGGCATCGAGCGGCGGGCCGCGACCTCCGGGCCGAGGACCAGCAGTTCCAGCGCACTGTCCAGCATGGCGCTGTCGCTGCCCGCCTCGTCCAGCACGGGGCGTAGCGCCTCCGGCAGCAGCGGCTCGCGGGCGCGCGTCCAGAAGACGTTGCCTTGCAGCGTGTTAATCTCGCCGTTGTGGCAGAGGCGGCGGAACGGTTGCGCGCGCTCCCAGGTGGGCGTGGTGTTCGTGCTGAAGCGGGTGTGCGTCACGGCAACGCGGGTCGTGTAGCGGGGGTCGCGGAGGTCGAGGTAGAACTGGGGGAGTTGGGCGGGGGTAAGCATTCCCTTGTAGACGATGGTCCGGCTGCTGAATGATGCAAAGTAGCCGGGAAATCCCGCCACCTCCAGCGCGCGCTCACACGCTTTGCGGGCCATGTAGACCAGTCGCTCCCAGGCGTGGCCGGGAGGGCACACCTGCGGGCGAAGAACAAACAGGTGGGCGAGAAGCGGCTGCGAGTCACGGGCACGTTTTCCGGGCACCCTCTCGTCCACCGGCACCTCGCGCCAGCCGACGACGGGGATGCCCATGCTACACAAACACTCTTCGATGATGCTCTGGGCCTCGGCAGCCATCTGGCGGGGCAGAAAGAGCGTGGCAACCGCATAATCGCCCGCCTCTACTTCTTGGCCGCGCTCGGCCAGCCAGGGCGCGAAGACCCCGTGAGGAATCTCCGCGAGGATGCCGCAGCCGTCACCCGTCTCGCCGCCAAACTCGTCCTTGACGCTAGCGCCCCGGTGCGAGAGATTGGCGAGGGTCAGCAGGGCACGCTCCAGCAGGGCGTGGCTGCGTCGCTGGCGCAGGTCGCCCAGGGCCGCGACACCGCAGGCGTCGCGTTCCACTTGGTTGGGGTCGTAGAGCATTCCTTGCATGGCGTTCCCTTCCGATGCAAAAGCCCGCCGTCATATAGGGGACCGGCGGGGCGTCGTCGCGTTTGTGCAGTTGTAACTATGGATAAGGTGTCTCTTTAGTGTAACCTGCCTAACCCCATCCTGTCAGCACGCAGGCGGGTAGTTATGGAAGGGAAGAGCGGGTAGTTACATAGAAGGAGATGGCCCAGGTGGGTAAGCTACTTCCTGAAGAGTTGAACTCCTTTAGAATCTGCTGTGCCATAGTAGGCAAGCTCTGACCGCTGTGTGCAATCAGGAGTTCACGACCTCTGCATAGCATGAAGTTTTTGCTTCGCTGTAAACTTAGACTATGCTTCGATGAGGAACGCGATGCACAGTAGACCATTAAGACTCCTCGCGGCGGTAATGCTCTGGAATAATGCATGAACATGAATCATTCTACTAGCTCAGGAATTCCATCGCTGCTTGCAACGCTACTTGAACGGTTGCAGAGTCGAGAGTCTCTGGAACTGGAGTTTAAAGCAGCACGTAATGAGGTTCCGAAAAGCATTTGGCCTACAATCAGCGCATTTGCCAACACATACGGTGGCTGGTTACTTTTAGGAATAGCAGAACATGATGGAATTATTACCATAGAAGGAGTCAACCAAGCGCCCAAACTCTTAAAGGATTTGAATGATCTTCTACGGAACCCCCAGAAGATTAGCTATCCCGTCTGTGGTGCCGATGATGTTTCAATCAAAACTTTGGATGATAAGGACATCATCGTGCTCCGTGTGCCAGCGGCAGCACGAAAGCTCCGGCCTGTCTATGTCAGTGGAAATCCTTACACTGGGACATACATCCGAAGAGATTCCGGTGATTACCATTGTACAAAGCCTGAAGTAGACCGAATGATGCGCGAGGCTTCAGATGTCGCTGCCGACTCAACAATACTACCGCACTTCGAATGGTCTGATCTGGATATGGACACTTTTATGCGGTATCGCCGACGATATCAAACAGTAAATCCTGCTTCTCCTTGGAACAATTATGAGGATCAGAGGTTTCTTGAGGCAATTGGAGGATTTAGCCGCAATCGCGAAATAGGTGTAGCTGGTATTACTGTAGCAGGGCTATTACTCTTGGGCCAAGTAGAATCCTTACGCGAATGGCGTACTCGACACCTGATTGATTATCGGCTTGTCAATAGCGGTGCTAACCTTGAAACTCGCTGGGATGATCGCGTTGCCTGGGAGGGCAACCTCTTCAACGCTTTTGATGCAATATACCCTCGACTCGTCGCAGGGCTACCAACACCTTTTAGATTACAGCGAGGCACGCGTGTCGATGAGAGCTTGGTGCATGTTGTACTTCGTGAAGCATTGGTCAATCTTCTGGTTCACGCTGACTATGCAGAAACGCAGGCTTCACTTATCCAGCGATCAGCAGGTGGCTTCCTGTTCCGCAATCCAGGAAGTTCGCGGGTGTCAGAGGACGATTTGCTGACGGGCAATCGTTCTGATCCTCGTAATCCTGAGCTGGTAAGAATGTTTCGTTTTATTGGACTGGCTGAAGAGGCAGGTACCGGAATCCCGAAAATTATTCAAACTTGGCGAGAGCTTGGGTTCCACTTGCCTGCAATTGATGTGGGGACAGAGCGTTACGAATTCACTCTTGAGTTACAAGCGGTTCACCTAATTTCTCAACGGGATCGAAGATGGCTGCGCTCGCTTGCTGACGATTGGACAGAGGCCGAACAATTGGCACTTGTCCTCGCGCGCCATGAGGGATATGTAGACAACTATAAGTTGCGAACACTTACTGGACAGCACCCTTCTGATACTACCAAAGTTCTTGGTAGTTTACGCAGTCGTGGGTTCCTGCAAATAAGTGGGGTAGGGCGAAATACCCGCTATCAACTAATTCCTCAATTCAGCGATGCACGTAGACCATCCATGAATGAACTAGCATGGTCTGAGCGATCTATGGTTACGAACTCTGAGGGTTTGCAAAGTAGCTCTGAGGATTTGCAAGCTAGCTTTGAGGGTTTATTGACTAGCTCTGAGGATTTGCAGTCAAGCTCTGAGGATTTACGAAGAAACCCCGGAAGTGCAGACCTGGATCACCGTTCACGGAATAAATTCCCACAGGAAGTGACATGGGCAGATCTTGAGATTGTAGCTTCCGCAGCCAGAGAACAACGCTATCTAAGCCTAGAACGACTGTCTTCAATATTGGTTGAGCTTTGTACACTCAAACCTCTTGCCCTACCAGAGCTTGCTACTCTGGTACAACGAAGTATAGCGCACACTAGACAAGCAGTGCGGAGTCTACTTGTTTCAGGGCAACTAGCATATCTATACCCTAACCAGCAAAGTCATCCGCAACAAAAATATATAGCCGTGCTATCTACCCGCTCTGGGGACAACGATCTTGCAGAAGGGGATCTGGCAACCACTTCCTAAAAGTATCTCGTGGTTAATCTAGGAATTACTGCTCTGGCTACGCGGGCGACGGCGGCTACGCCGCTTGGCCGCGCCCTCGGACGATTCAACAGGCGCGGCGGCAGGCGTGGCGCGGTTGGGTGTCGAGCCATTCCCATTGCTACGGTTTGATGTCGAGCCGTTTCCATTAGAGCGGCGCTGTGGCGCGCGGCTCGGCGCGCTTGAGCGTTGCGGGGCCGAGAAAGGCACCGTCGAGCGGTACGGGTGCTCCTGCACCACTGGCACGGGCTGCCGGATGAGCCGCTCGATGTCCCGCAAAAAGGCCCGCTCCTCATGGTCGCAGAACGAGATGGCGATGCCGCCCGCCCCCGCCCGCGCCGTCCGCCCGATGCGATGCACGTAGCTCTCCGCGATGTTCGGCAGGTCATAGTTGATGACGTGCGAGATGCCCTCCACGTCAATCCCCCGCGCCGCGATGTCCGTCGCCACCAGCACGCGCGTCGTCCCGCGCTTGAAGTTCTCCAGCGCCCGCTCGCGCGCGCCCTGCGACTTGTTGCCGTGAATCGCCTCGGCCCCAATCCCCGCCTTTTCCAACTCCTTCACCACCCGGTTCGCCCCGTGCTTCGTCCGCGTGAAGACCAGCGCCCGCTTCATGCCCGGCTCGCGCAACAGGTGCGCCAGCAGCGCCCGCTTGTCCGCCTTCTCCACGAAGTAGACCGACTGCTCGATCCGCTCCGCCGTAGAAGCGACAGGCGTCACCGCGACGCCTACCGGGTTGGTCAGGATGCTCTGGGCAAGCTCCTCGATGTCGCGCGGCATCGTCGCCGAGAAGAACAGCGTCTGGCGCTGGCTGGGCAGCGCCTTGATGATGCGCCGCACATCGGGCAGGAAGCCCATGTCCAGCATCCGGTCCGCCTCGTCAAGCACGAAAACGTCAAGCGCCGTCAGCGTGACCACGCCTTGGCCCATCAGGTCCAGCAGGCGGCCCGGCGTCGCCACCAGAATGTCCACGCCCCGCCGCAGTGCCGCCACCTGCGGCGACTGCCCCACGCCGCCGAAGACGACCGTGTGCGTCAGCCCCGTGTGGCGACCATACGTCGCGAAGCTGTCGCCAATCTGCGTCGCCAACTCGCGCGTCGGCGTCAGCACCAGCACGCGCGGCGGGCGTGCCCTCCCACCGGGGCGGGCGCTGCTCAAACGCTGCAAGATAGGCAGCGCGAACGCCGCCGTCTTGCCCGTGCCCGTCTGCGCGCAGCCAAGCACGTCACGCCCCGCCAGGATATGCGGAATCGCCTGCTCCTGGATGGGCGTCGGTATCTCATATCCCTCCGTGCGTACCGCGCGCAGCAGAGGGTCAATCAGGTTCAGGTCGTCAAAGCGCATAGCTATCGTTCATCTTTCAGTAGTAAGCTCTGGGTCCAGCGTCATGGAGTCGCCCGTAGGGGAACACGAATCGAGGAGGAGAGCGGAGTGAATAGCGCAGGGGCTACATACACGAGAGGTATAAAGTAAATTATATGCGTTTACAGGTTAAAGTCAAAGAAACTCCGGCAACAACCTGACACGCAGCACGCGATGTGGCGCAATTTCTGCCACCTTCCCTTCATGAAAGCGGGCGGGAAGAGCCTCCTTCCCGCCCGCGTGAATCCGTCTATAGCACTCCGGCCAGTGCTCGCCTCCCCTACACCCGCGTCGAACGGGCGCGCCGGACCAGGCCGTAGCCGCCCAGCGCCAGCAGCCCGCCTGCCACCGCCAGCCACGCGCCGCCTGCCCTTCCACTGCCTGCTTCCAGTTCCACCACCGTCACAGCGGTTGGCACCTCTTGTGTTCCATCATTCAGCCACACCGTCTCAGGCACGGAGGCTCCCTCAAGGTCAGCGAAGTTGGCAATCACCGCGTCCCGGTCTACATCCCCATCCAGGTCGCCCAGTGCCACCCCATAGCTGTTAAAGCCGCCCTCAAAGCTCGGCGTCGTAGGATGGGCCGTGAAATTGCCAGCGCCATCGTTCAACCACACCGTCTCCGCCTCGGAATTACCCACCACCGCATCCAGGTCCGCATCCCCATCCAGGTCGCTCAACGCCACGTCAAAGCTAAAGCCCGTGCCAAATTCAGGCGTCGCAGGATGGGTCGTGAAGTTGCCGTCGCCATCGTTCAGCCACACCGTCTCCGCCTCGGCATTGAGTAAGTTCGCCACCACCACATCAATATCCGTATCCCCATCCAGGTCGCCCAGTGCCACGGCATAACTACTCCCCAGGCCAAACTCAGGCGTCGTAGGGTGGGCCGTGAAGTTGCCAGCGCCATCGTTCAGCCACACCGTCTCCGGCTCATCGTCGTAGTTGGCAACCAGCGCGTCCAGATCGCCATCCCCGTCCAGGTCGCTCAACGCCACGTCAGTACTATTGCCTCCCTCAAACTCAGGCGTAGTGGGATGGGCTGTGAAGTTACCATCGCCATCGTTCAGCCACACCGTCTCCTCGTCAGAGCCCAGATTAGCCACCACCACATCCAGGTCCGTATCCCCGTCCAGATCCCCCAGCGCCACACCCTGACCCAGAGTTCCGGGAATCCCCGGCGTCGTCGGATGGGCTGTGAAGTTGCCAGCGCCATCGTTCAGCCAGATCGTCGTTGGCTCATTGAAATAGTTCACAACAACCGCGTCCAAATCGCCATCCCCATCCAGATCGCCCAGCACCACAGCGTTACTGGAGCCTGTGCCAAACTCAGGCGTCGTAGGATGGGCTGTGAAGTTGCCGTTGCCATCGTTCAACCACACCGTCTCCGGCTCCGAGGTTAACTCCTGCTCATTGTAGTAGTTGGCAACCACGGCATCCAGGTCCGAATCCCCATCCAGGTCGCCCAGCGCCACGTCACTGCTGCGGCCCCCACCGAACGCAGGTGTCGAAGGATGGGGGGCGAAGTCGCCCGGCGCGGCCAGCACCAGTAGCGGCAGCGCCAGCACCAGCAGCACCGCCAACCCCGTTGCCCACCATGCCCGCTTCCCGCGCGACCCGCTCTCGCCCCGCGCGACCCGCCCCGTCCTCAATG
>DASVVH010000633.1:0-2288 GCA_036386615.1 Ardenticatenaceae bacterium | reverse complement strand
TGGCGGGCGAGCGGCGATACCAGTCCCACTCGACACCCTCCCACAGGCGGGTAATGGTGGCGCGAATCTCCTGCTCGCTCTGCTCCTCGCCATCGAAGTACTGGCGGGCCGTCAGGAGCGCCTGCACCATGAAGGCCGTCTCCACCAAGTCACCCCCATTGTCGTACTTCCCGAAGAGTGGGATGGTCTTTCCGGTGCGTCCGTCCAGAAAGTGAGGCCAGACCCCGTGAAAGCGGTCGGCCTTCTCCAGAAAGCGGAGCGCCCGGCGCATGCGCTCCCGCGCCGCCTCGCGGGAGATGAAGCCACGCTCCACGCCTACGAGCCAGGCCATGATGCCGAACCCCGACGCGCCGAGCGCCACGAGATTCGGGTCGCCCGGCAGATTTTCCAGCGCCAGCCCCGCGACCGGATGGGCGTGCTCCCAGTAGTAGCGGAAGCACGCTTCCTGAACCATCGTCAGCAGCTCCTCGTCAGAGAGGGGGCGCGTCGTGGCCGAGACCGTCTGCGAGGGCACGGTCTCGGCGTAGTCGTACCCCACTGCCGTCAGATGGTAGAAGCGGGTGGCGTCGTTTTCGCCCACCCAATCGGCGAAGTGGCTAAAGGTGGGGTTCTGGATGCCGACTGGCTCAAAGTTGTCGCCATCCGCCGAGCGGTGGATGACGTAGTAATGAACGCTGGGGTCGTCTGCCGCGTTCCATTGCAGGTCTACGTGGCGGTCATAGGCGATGGCGGTCAGGTTAGTTGGAGCATTAACGGTGGTGGCTTCGACACGCGGGAGAACCTTTACCTCGTCGAGATAGAGGGTGTGCGGTTCGCCATCGTCAATGCTCTGCGCGAAGACGAGCGCCTGAATCCGGCTGAAATCCAACTCCCCGGTGAAGGTCCCGAAGTGGCTGAAGGGTATCTGGACTTGCACCCACTCGCCCGCCGGAACCCCCGCGATGAGGTGCATCAACCGGACGGGGCGTGTCTGCACGCCGCTACCGAGCCGAAGCATGAGCATCGGCAGCCGCTCGGATGCTAAAGCCTCCTGCGAGTAGCACCAGAACGACAGGGTATCGCCCTCGAACCGCGCCTCCCGGTTGCGCCACTGTTCCACCTGCACCTCAGCCTCCCAAGTGCCTTCTGTATTGGAGCACCAGGAGAGGCGGAGGCTGTTCGGCGGGTTGAAGAAGCAGTCGGAGGCGACGGGGAGCTTCCCGTCCACCACGTCCAGCGTGCTCGGCGCAACCGACGAGCCTTTGCTGAAGGTGTAGCTCCTCTCCGTCAGACTATTGTCGAAAATCAGATGGTGGTCGTACTGGCCCCGGTTATCGAATAGCGTCACGCGACCACCGCCTCGACCTGCTGCGTCGCGCCCGCCGCGACAGGCAGGGTCTCACCATCCCACGCCTCGCCAGTGATGACGTTGACCCAGGGCCGGGGCATGTCGGGGCGGGTGATGACGTACTCTTTCCCGCCGTCGCTGAAATAGCTGTAGTCAGTCTGGAAGCGCGGCATGGCTATGAAGTCTCCTATTTAGATGCAGGGCACCGGACAGCACAGTGCCCCGCGAATTCGGTTTCTCTGCTACCTCTCGCCGTTCGTCTCTTAGCGGCGTCGGCGTCGGAAAGCAAGCGCGACGATGCCCGCGCCGAGCGTGGCGATTGCCAGCGCGAGAGGCACCTTCGAGAGCGCGGGCGCGGTACCGGCGTTCGCCAGCGTCACCCGCACGGGTGGGTCATCCGCGTTCCCGAAACGCTCCTGCGTCATCAGGGGCCGCACGGCCTCCTCTACCTGCGGGGCAAAGTAGTTGCGAAGCAACCCCTGGCCAAGATAGTTCCCCAGAGCCGCCATAATCATGCCCTGATCGAGTGCAAGATACGCCTCGGCGAGGTCGCCCGTGTCCACGTTGACGGCATCATAGTACCCGTAGGGGCCGTAGATGTCGAAGTCGCGGCGCAGGTTATCCAGATTCTCTAGTGCCGCCTCCGGCGCGTATTCCAGCGCCAGGAAGGTAGCGTGCGGCGTCACGACACCGTTGGTGTAGGCGCTGGCGGACGGCTCAGGCTGGACGGGCCGATCGCACCCTTCAAAGCCGTAGTCTACGGTGGTGCGTTCCTGATTCGAGGTGTAGCCGCCGGGGTCCATGCCCATTGGGTCCACGCCGTATTCACGGTAGCCACCATCGGGATTGTTCGAGGGCGAGAAGCCCCAGTAGCCATACTGCGCCTCGTGGAGGCCATGTTCAATCTGCCCCTGGACGAAGAGCGGGTGGTTGACGCCCCAGCTAGTCGGACCCCAATCTT
>DASVVH010000632.1:0-19319 GCA_036386615.1 Ardenticatenaceae bacterium | reverse complement strand
ATAGGGACTAAGCGAGACATAGCGAAGGCGTGGCCTGAGTCCGCAGGACGGCGAAACTCGTAGCCGGGGGTGGAGAGGGGCGTCGTTCCCCCTCGTAACCCCCGGCGGCCTGACTTTCGAGAAGCCCCAGCTATCCACTCGTGGCGTTAGCTGGCTGCACCTGCGCGGCGGTCTCGCTCGTGTAGTTTCGCAGGCGCGGGTACTTCCACGCCACCCAACCCGTCAACAGAATAGTGATAATGCCGCCACTAAAGATGGCGAAGGGCGCGCCGAAGAGTGCCGTCACCAGCCCCGCCTCCAACTCGCCAAGCTGTGGCCCGCCCATGAAGAACATCATGTTCACGCTGGTCATGCGGCCCCGCAGGTGGTCCGGCGTCATCAGTTGGCGCACCGTGCCGCGAATCACCGTAGAGACCGTATCCGCCGCGCCCGTTAGGGCGAAGAGCATGTAGGAGAGCGCGAAGACCGTCGAGAGGCCAAAGAGCGCCGTCGCCGCGCCGTAAACCGCTACACTGACGAGCAGCACCATCCCCTGCCGGTGAATGTCGCGCCGCAGCGCCGTGACCGCCCCCGCGATGACCGCACCGACAGGCTGGGCCGTGACGAGCAGCCCGTACCCCTGCGGCCCGATGTGCAGCACCTCCTCGGCCACGATGGGCAGCATCGACCGAGCGGAGGCGAAGAAGGTGGCGAAGAAGTCCACCAGCATCGTGCTCCAGATGATGCGCGAGCTGCGAACGAAGCGCAGCCCCTCGATGAGCGCCTCCCAACCCAGCCCCGCGCTCGTCGTGGCGGCGCGGCCCCGGTAGCGCATCAGCAGCAGCGAAATGATGACCGCGACGAAGGAGATGGCGTTGAGCGCGTAGAGCAGCCCAATGTTGTAGCTGGCTATCAGCACGCCGCCCACCGCCGGGCCGATAATCGTCCCAATCTGCCATTGCAGCGTGTTCAGGCTGACCGCGTTCGTCATGTGCTCGCGGGGGACGAGGTTCGGCACGAGCGACTGACGCGCCGGGTTGTCGAACGCGGCGGCGGCAGCGCCCGCCGCCGTCAGGAGGTAGATGGCCGCCAAGCTATCGCGCCCCGCGAAGGTGAGCGCGGCCAGCACGGCGGCGAACAGAGCCGCCGCGCACTGCGTTACCAGCATGATGGCGCGGCGGTCGCGCGTGTCCGCCATGATGCCGCCCAGCAGGGCGAAGATGATGATAGGGAAGATGCGGACCAGCCCAAGCGAACCTAACCCCAGCGCCTCGCCAGCCAGCCCAATCTCGCGCCCGAACAGGTTGATGACCAGCGTTTCGTCGCGGAGCAGGGTGAAGATGTGCCAGTCCACCGCGACAAGCTGCATCTGCGAACCCATCGTCGAGACGAGTTGCCCGAACCAGAGCAGCCGGAAGTCACGCGACTGGAGCGAGGGCGCGCGCCCGCTCAGTTTGAACAGGGAACGGTTGGATGCCATGAGTTATCTATCGGAGCATACATGAATAGTTAGCCGGGCCAACCATTATACGCGGAAACGCCGGAAAGCCAAGACGCAGCAGGAGGTGCCAAAGTCGTGGAACGCTCATAGGGTGGCAACTTGCCAGCCATCCACTTTTCGCTTTGAAGCGAGCAACTACTTGATTTTTTTGGAAAGATTTTTATACTCATTACGGATGAATTAAAGCTGTCCTCAGCGCCGAGAACAGCTACCGCTTTCTGGGAAGGGTTGTTCATGCGCGGAAACAACGAGTGGATGTTTCCCCTATCGGCGACTCCACTGTTACGCGACGCGCGCGGCGACGAGTGGCGCGAGCTTACCAATTACGTCGAATCGTTAGATGAAGAGCACGAAGACAGCCTCGCTTTCGGTCAGATGATGGTGAAGATATGCGGATGTCTGAACTGCCAGCCCGGCGGATACAAACTATCACTGGGGTGCGGAACCTGTGCCTTCCGCGCCGCAGCCAACCTGAAGGGGTCGGACCATCAGGTGCTTCGTCGCTACCGCGCGGCGCGCGAGGAGGTCAGTTGCTTCATGGCAGAGAGGCAGAGCAACAACTGATGCGCGCGAGTTACGACTATGTTCACGCGCATACCATAACCACCATAAGCACCTGCACACTCATCGCGTCTTGAAGACCCCCGACCCTGGGGGTCTTTCGTTTCGGAATGGAAGGGTAGTCTATGACCGGGGTATTAGTCCTCAACGCTAGCTACGAACCGCTGCACGTCATCTCGCTCCGGCGCGCAGTGGTGCTTCTACTCAAAGAGAAGGCAGAGATTGTCGAGGCTGCCGAGCGGAAATTGCGGGCGGTCCAGCACGAATTCCCGCTGCCCCTCGTCATTCGCCTCGTCACCTACATCCGCATCCCGCGCCGTCTGACGCTGCCGCTCAATCGCCGCAACGTCTTCATTCGTGACGACTACACCTGCCAGTACTGTGGTCGCCAGCCGGGGCGCTCCCTGCTGACGATGGACCACATCATTCCCCGCTCGCGCGGCGGTGGGCTGACCTGGGAAAACATCGTCACGGCCTGCATGAACTGCAACCAGCGCAAGGGCAACCGCCTCCCCGAAGAGTGCAACATGCTGTTGCGCCGCCAGCCCTTCCGCCCGCGCTACATGGCGATTGCCCTCTTCGCAGAGGCGCGCGACCACGAAGTGTGGGCCAAGTACATCCCCGAATAATCCTTCCTCCACCCTTCTACTTTCTCCCCCTTATCCCCCCTGACTACCCCAGTGTAGACCTTTCTTAATCTTCAGACCAATTCCTCAGGAATTTGGCGCTTGAGGTCTTTTATATGGTAGAAACACACATTTTTCTAGCCGCCCTAACTCGCACACCCATTTCTAAGCACTAAGCCGCCAAAATGAGCCGGGAGCGCGGCGGGTGCCCTTTGGGCGGTGCCCGCTCCGTACTCCGCGCCCTCAGTGTGTATAGCTTCCTTAAAACTCAGGAGTCAAACATGTTCTTCTTTGTGGTCGTTCTCGCCTAAAGCGCCTACCGTTGGCTGTGTCCTCCCCCTAAGGGGCCTACTGTTGGTGTGTCTTTGTGGTGAAGTCGTTATCCGTTGCCGTCCTACACCGAGCGCGCATGGCAACCGCTCGCATGTCATCCACTTCATGCCTCAATCATGCGCGCTACAATCCCGATGTCAGGTACCAATGTGGGGCATTTTCGACCCTCCACGCCTCCCCCATCTCTGTTGGAGTCTGCCAACTCATGACATGTTTAATCTCGATGTCAATAAATGTACATACGTTTATGGTCAACCTGCGCCACCTACTCTGGAGAAGCCCACGAAAAACGCGTTCAATGTGGCTCGATTGCCGTCTACCGTGCTTCGTCTTTCGTCCTTCGTCCACCGTCATCCGCTCGCTGCATTGCGACCACCCTTCAACTATGTTACTATTCTACTCATCTTGTGGCCTGCAAGAGCCTCGCACACGGAACCAATCACTCTATGCGCTACCTGATTCTCTCTGACATTCACGCCAACCTCACCGCCCTCAACGCCGTGCTGGAGGCCGCAGACCTCTCCACCGTTGATCAGGTCTGGTGCCTCGGTGACGTGATTGGCTACGGGCCGGACCCCAACGAGTGCGTTGAGCGCGTGCGCGAGGTCGCCACCGTCTGCCTCGTCGGCAACCACGACTGGGCCGTCCTCGGCAAGCTCGACATCAACGACTTCAACCCAGAGGCTCGCCGCGCCGTACTCTGGACGCGCGACGTGCTGAACGACGCGGCTGCCGACTACCTGGGCGGCCTCGAAGGGCGAATGGATAACGTCCACCCCGACTTCACCCTCGCCCACGCCAGCCCGCGCCATCCCATTTGGGAATACCTGCTCTACCCCTCGACGGCGGCGGAGAACTTCCCGCACTTCACCACCCGCTTCTGCCTCGTCGGCCACACGCACAAGCCCGTCATCTTCCGCCAGGAACAGGGCCAAGAGGAGGTCATGGCCCTCCAACCCGCCATCAACGTCCCCCTGCCCCTCGCCAGGGCCGAGGGCGTGCGCTTCATCCTGAACCCCGGCTCGGTGGGCCAGCCACGCGACAACGACCCCCGCGCCGCCTATACCATCTACGACGACGAGAAGGGCACCCTCACCTACTTCCGCGTGCCCTACGACATCGAAGCCACCCAGCGCCGCATGGAGGCCGCTGGCCTCCCTGAACGGCTAGTCGCCCGCCTGGAATACGGCTGGTAAGCGATGCTTGACATTCTATAACCGACAACGTGGGCCTGCACCTATCCAGGTGCGGCCTTCCCTGATGCCCATTGATGACGTAGCTGTGACGTTGTTGAGAGCCGTTCCCGCCGTAATCCGTTAGCGGTCGTCGGTCGTCGGTCGTCAGTCGTCCGTCGTCCGTCGCCCCACATCCTCATCTACGCAAGTTCGATACAAATACCACTACAGAGAGGTAGTTGACCCGTGAATGGTTCCGTGCCACAAGCCGTACAGGAGTTTATGAATCAAACCTGGGAGCAGATTGAACCGCGCTACCAGGAGTTAGCCGCGCGCCCACTCACCAGCGCTAACATCACGGACTGGCTCAAAGCGTGGACCCACCTGAGCGCGTTGGTAGAGGAGCGTGGCAGCCGCCTCCACCTTGCCACCACGCAGGACACCACCGACACAGAGGCCCAGCAGCGCTACCTCAGCTTCATGGGCGAGATTTACGAGCCGGTGCAGGCCGCCGACCAGCGCCTCAAGCAGAAACTGCTCGACAGTGGCCTGGAACCCGAAGGCTTCGAGATTCCCCTGCGGAACCTGCGGGCGCAGGCCGCGCTCTTCCGCGAGGAGAACCTGCCCCTGCAAACCGAAGAGCAGAGGCTGGCGCAGGAATTCAACCGCATAGTCGGCGCGCAGACCATCCAGTGGGAAGGTGAAGAGCTAACCATCCCCCAGCTTCAACCCATCTTCCTGGAACCCGACCGCGAACGGCGCGAGCAGGCGTGGCGGCTGGCCCTGACCCGCCAGCTACAGGACCGCGAATCCATCAACGGGCTATGGCAGCGGTTCATGGAACTGCGCGGGCGCATCGCGGCGAACGCGGGCCAGCCCGATTACCGCGCCTACGTCTGGCAGCAGAAGCTTCGCTTCGACTACACGCCCGAAGACTGCTTCACCTTCCACGCGGCGATTGAGCAGGAGGTCGTCCCGGCGGCAACGCGCATCTACGAGCGGCGGCGGCAGCTTCTCGGCCTTCCAACGCTGCGCCCCTGGGATGTCAACCCCAATCTTGCTCCCTCGGCCATCCCGCCGCTCCACCCCTTTGAAGAGGGCACGGAGTTGGAGGAGAAGGGCATGGCTGTCTTCAATCGAGTAGACCCGGTTCTGGGCGGCTACTTCGACACCATGCGGCAGGAGGGGCTTCTGGACCTTGTGAATCGCAAGGGCAAGGGGCCGGGAGCCTACTGCACCTCCTTTGAGGTGAGCAAGCGCCCCTTCATCTTCATGAACGGCGTCGGCGTTCACGACGACGTGCAAACCCTGCTCCACGAGGCGGGCCACGCCTTCCACGTCTTCGAGACGGGGCCGATTCCTTACTTCCAGCAGCTAGAGGTGCCTATGGAGTTCGCCGAGGTCGCCTCGATGGCTATGGAACTCCTCGCCGCGCCCTACCTGCCCGCCTCCGAAGGCGGCTTCTACTCCGAGGCGGACGCCGCCCGCGCCGAGATTGAGCACCTGGAAGCGCTCATCACCTTCTGGCCCTACATGGCCGTCGTGGACGCCTTCCAGCACTGGGTCTACGAGCACCACGACGAGGGCAGCGACCCCGCGAAGTGCGACGCCAAGTGGGCGGAGTTGTGGCAGCGCTTCATCCCCGGCCTCGACTGGAGCGGGCTGGAAGAGGAGATGAAGACGGGCTGGCACCGCAAGCGGCACATCCACCGCTCCCCCTTCTACTACGTCGAGTACGGGCTGGCGCAGCTTGGCGCGGTGCAGGTGTGGGCCAACGCGCTCACAAACCAGCAGCAGGCAGTGGCGGACTACCGCCGCGCGCTCGCCCTGGCGGGAACGGTGACGCTGCCCGAACTCTTCAAGACAGCGGGCGCTCGCTTCGCCTTTGACGCCGATACCATGCGGCGGGCCGTCACCCTCATCGAGCGGCGCATCGAGGAACTGGAACAGAAAGCGGCATAGCCTCTGCGAGGAAGCCGAACTCGCGGCACCAACCTGGAACCTTTGGTTCCTGCCCGCCGTTCTAGAGACAGACCGCTGATTCATCCAAGAAGGAGGAGGAGATGAGACACAAGTGGATTGTCCTGGTACTACTGTTTGTCCTTACCGCCTGTAGCCAGGCCCAACCAGCTTCCGAGCCACAGGCGAGTGAAGCCGAGGGCAGAGATACGGCAACCGGAGGGATGCCGTCCGAGGCATTCGAGGAGCCTGCAATGGAGGAGGAGGCACCCGCCGCCCCCTCAGACTATGACGGCGGAGGTTCCGGCGTAGACGACGCCCTGCCGACCCAGGCCCAGAGCACCCGCAGGATTGTTTACACGGCCTTCATCGAACTGAGCGTGGATGACCCGCTCGTCACGGCGCGGGCGTTGCAGGGGCTGGCGCTGCGCTTCAACGGCTTCGTCAGCGACACCAACATCTATGAGACGGGCGACGACACCTACGCGGGCACCGTGCAACTGCGCGTGGACACCGACCAGTTCAGCGCCGCGATGGACGAGATACGTGCCCTCGGAACCGAGGTGCTCACCGAGCAGCTTAACACGGCGGACGTGACAACCCAGTACGTGGACCTTGAAGCGCGCATCCGTACTCTGGAGGCCACCGAGGAGGAATTGTTGGCACTACTGACGGAGGTGCGCCAGCGCCCCAACAGCAAGACTGAGGACATTCTGGCCGTCCACCGCGAGCTAACCACCATCAGGAGCCAGGTTGAGCAACTTCAGGGGCAACTCAATGTCCTGTCCGACTCCGTCTCCCTCGCCACCATCAACATCGAGTTGGTGCCGCCGGAGGCGCAGATTCAGATTCTCGACGAAGGGTGGAGTCCATCGCGCACCTTCCGGGAGTCGCTACGAACCCTGACGGTCATGTTTCAGGGCATCGCGGACGTAGGCATCCGGTTCGTCATCGTGGCGCTGCCGGTGCTGCTCATCTTCGGCCTCGTGCTCCTCGTCCTGTTCCAGGTGGCCCGCTGGCTGGTGAACCGGGGGTCATCCCGGCCAACCCCACCGCCCACGCCGTCCGGCGACTGACTCTCTCAATACCCGTAAAAGGTAGGGGCACGGTATACCGTGCCCCTACCTTTTACGGGTACTGTTTCATGAGGTTCACATACATTGGTCTTTGCCCAGGCATACATCAAGTAAGCTCTAGCTCCTTACTTATCATCCTGAACGAAGTGAATCTGCGAAGCGACCTTAAGGGGATCCACCCAGCAAGGTTCATCCTTGAGGCGTTAACATGCTTTGCGTCCGTGACGACTTGGCTGAATCTGTAGGCTAACCTTGTGTACTCGTACTGTTACGAGGTAGTCGCAGTGCTTAACGAGGCGACCACGCCGCTAATGTACCGCGCGTCACGCGGGTGGCGGTGCTGCCCTCGGCAACCGGGAGGGTCCAGATGCCGTCCAGGCCGCCCTCGCCCAGCCCCGCGTAGAGCAGGTGCGTGCTATCGGGGCTCCAGATGGAAACGCTCTGGGCGTACTGGTCGAAGTAGCGAATATAGTTGAGAAGGAACTGCTCGCTGGGGGAGAAGATGTCGAGAGGATAGGTGCGCTCCCCGTTCCAGAGGTGCCACCGCAGCCACAACTGCCCGTTCTGGCGTAGCGGCGCGGCTTCGGGGGAGCGCTCAACCGGGTCGTGAATTTCGGGTCGCAGGAAGGCGACGGACTCCCCATCGGGACTCCAGAAGAAGGCGACGACTGGCTCCTTGGAGAGTTCCCACGACTGGTTGGTCTCCACATCTACCACCCACAGCGGCCCAAAGGCGGCGAGGCCCACCTGCTGCGTGCCATGAGAGTAGGCGAGGCGGTCATTGTCCGGACTCCAGTTGAACGATAAAGGTCCACGCTGGCTTGCAAGCTCGCGCACCTGCTCGCCAGTCGCGTCGCTGATGTTGAGGGTGTTCTGGTCGTTCTCCCCCTCGGTGACGAAGGCGAGGCGCTGGCCGTCGGCGCTCCAGTGCGGGGCCTGAAACTGGCCTGCCGCCACATCCAGGGGGGCGCGGTTTCCGTCAGTGTCGAGGAAGGTCAGGTCATTGTTCCCGATGTGGGCGAAGAGCGACTGCCCGCCCGGCTCCCACGAGAAGTAGAAGGGGTTCCCCTCCCCAACGGTTCGCGCTTCGGTCGCGCCGCCCGCCACGTCCACCATGCGGAGCGCGAGGCCGGAGGCCCAGTTGCTCAGGAAGGCCAATGTCTCGCTCGTGGGACTCCAGAAGAGGTAGAAGGGCGGGAATTCGGTTCGGATGCGCCGGGCCTCCCGGCCATCCTGCGAGACGATGTGGAGCGCGCTGGCCCCCGCCGCTTCGCCCTCCTGAACCGTCAACTCCACGAAGGCAACCGCGCGGCCATCCGGGGACCACGTTGGGTAGAGGTAAGCGCGTCCCTGCGCGGCATCCTCGGTGAGGGCGACGGAGTTGCCGCCGTCGGGGTCCATCGTCAGCACGTTGCCGTCCTGCGCGAGAACGACCAGCCGGTTGAGCGGCGCGCCCTGGGCCGGACCCTCGCCCCTCAAGACCTGCTGTACGGTGACACCGTTGCTCCATAAAAGGCCGCCGAACAGCAGCGCCACGCAGAGCAGCGTTATTCCCGTCAGGCACCCTGCCATCAGTCCGGCTCTCAGCCACCAGCGCATAGGTCGCTCCCTTCTTTGCTGGGAGGATAGTCACTACCAGACGAACGTGAAATGTGCCATATCACGCCTCGTGGATTTGTATAGGAGTTACGCCTACTGTTTCACGACGTTCACATACATTGGTCTTAGCCCAGGTGTACTCAAGTAAGGTCTAGGTACTTACTTGTCATCCTGAACGAAGTGAATCTGCGAAGCGACCTTAAGGGGATCCACCCAGCAACACACCTAGCGTGGAGCGCTAGCACCTTTCCCCCTCCCTTCGTGCTTGGGCTAACCTGTATGCCAACCTTGTGTACTCGTACAGTTACGCAGTTGGAACAAGCCGGGAGCGCGGCGGGTGCCCCTTGGGCGGTGCCCGCTCCGTTGCTCCGCGTCGCTGACTCTGTAGAGCGCTCCCTTTCAACTGGTAGTAGTGCGCGGTTTTCAGGCACTGGTCGTTACCTCGACCCTCAACTGCGTAACTCCTATTGTAGTGAATATATTAGCAATTCTTCTGCCGCCTATCCATGAATCGAATACGGAGTGCGGAATGAATGGCAAGCCTACCTCCTTCGGAAAGCCGTGCGATTGTAAGACAGCTTAACGGATACATGGCAAGTATCTATCCTTATACTGGCCTTTTTTGCCCGCCAGTACTGGCCGTTACTGGCCGATACTGGCCGCAGTCCCCTCTCGCCCGCTCCGCGCCCCTGCTTCTCCCTCCTCCCAGACTTTGACACTGCCCTAACCCCAGTTCTCGCAATTGACAAGACATAATGCACAGTGGCACAATGGCGGCACGATGAAGGATGGAGAGGGTGCCGGATGAGTGAGAAGAGCCTCCGCGAGTTCGCCGACGACATCCGACAACTGATTAATGACGGGCGCACGGAGGAAGCGATTCGCGGCGCGCAGTCCCTGCTGCGTCGCTTCCCGCGTTACCTGATGGCCTACTGCCTGCTGGCCGAGGCAGCGCTGGAGCAGGGCATCACCCACGAGGCGGGGGAAATCTTCCGCCGCGTTCTCAGCGCCGACCCTGAAAGTTTCGTCGCCCACGCGGGCCTCGCCCTGGTCTACGCGGACGACGGCGGGCTGGACGAGGCACTCTGGCACATGACGCGGGCCTTCGAGCTAGAGCCGGGGATGCGCGAGATTCGGGAGCAGTTGCGCCTGTTCTACCAGCAGCGCGACGGGCACGCGCCCGGACGCCTGCAACTGAATCGCGTCGCGCTAGCCCGCACCTACCTGCGTGACGGCTGGTATGACCGGGCCATTCAGGAGTTGAGCGGCGAGTTGGAGAGCGAACCGGAGCGCCTGGACCTACGCATGGCCTTGGCTGAGGCGCAGTGGCACGCAGGGCGGCGGTACGAGGCCGTTCGGGACGCGGTGCGCCTGCTGGAAGAGCTTCCCTTCTGTCTGAAGGCGAACCTGCTCGTGGGGCAGTTCTACGCCGAGGAGGGCGATATAGACCGGGCCGCTCCTTACTTCCGCGTAGTGGAAGAGATGGACCCGGAGCACGAGCAGGCGCTCTCGCTCTTCGGTGAGGCGAGTTACCTGAAGCGGGTGACGGTAACAATTCCGCCGATGGATGAGGCAGCACAGGGAGAATCCGTCAGGGAGGGCCAGGAGGGCGCGCCGAGTTGGCTGGCGGACCTTCCCGCCTTCGCCGCCGGGTCGGGAGACGAGGAACTGGATTGGGACGCCATCATCGCGCACGAGAGCGACTGGCGAACCAAGCTGGGCACGGCGACGCGCGCGGCGATTGACGATTTCAGGCCGCACTGGCGCGTCGAGTTGCGACGTGCCGTACAGCGCAGCCTCCGTGAGCGCACGGCGGCTCCCCCGCCGAAGCCGGGTTCACCGCAAGGCTCGACGCTGACACCCGACCGGGCAGCGCCCCGCGCCGCGCCGCGTGCTGCTAGCCAGCACGGCCCCCCGCAGCAGGCAGCGATGCGCGCACTGACCGTGCCCTCCGGCAATGGCAAGCGGAGAGAGCAGGCCCCCGCGTCAGGGCAGGTGCTGGAGGCCATCAAGGAGCCGCAACCCGCCCTCGCCTGGCAGGAACCCCTGTACCATGCGACACATGCCACCCTTGAGGCTCGCCCCAGCAGGCAAGAGAACCGTTGGGAGCCTCCGCCTCCACCGTCGAACGGAGCCAAAGGACGAGGACCAATGGAAACCGCACCCCTATGGCGTCCCTCCCTCTATTTCTCCACCCTTTCTGCCCTGAGCCAGTACGACAGGATGCAGAAGGCGCGGACGGCTGCGGGGGACGTGGCTTCTCGTCCGGTTCAAGTAGCCGTGAGGAACGAGCCTGACGGAGCGTGGCTTGAAGTGCTGCGCCATTCCACGCTCGCGGTGCTGGACGAGGTGGCTGCTAATGGCTCGAACGGGGCACACCCCAACAATGGACACGGCTGGGTCGCCGCGCTGCGCGAGGATAGTGACGACTGGCTGGCTGTCATAGGGCCTGCTCTGAGGCCGGGAGAGCTAGTGAGAAGCGGGGTGGACGAGGAACCGGAAGTAGAGCTTTCCACTGCTGAGGCAAGCTTGGAGCGGGAACTACACGCGGATACGGAAGCATCGTTGGCGACATGGCACGCACCTGAGCCAGAAGCCGAAGAGCCAGACGTTGCTTATGAAGAATCGTCGCTGGTTCTGCCCGACCCCATTCCGCCGCGACGATGGGTGCAGGAGTTGCGCGCGGGCACGCGGGCCTCGCTGCTGGCAGTGCCTGAGCGGATTAGTGTGCAGTGGGTGCGAGAGTTGCGCGACGGAACCGGAGCTGCGTTGGAGGAACGTACTCAGGCGGAGCCGAAGAGTGTGGCCGAGCGAGTGGCGGGTGCCGCGAGTGGCGTGGTCCAGCAGGCGAAAGAGGCAGTGGATACCATCGCGGACAGCAGTGTCGTACAGCGTGCCAAAGAAGTAGCCGAGACGATTACCGAGAGTGAGGTCGCGCAACGGGCGAAAGGGGTAGCGGAGACCATTCGCCACAAAGCCAGCGACACGCTCTCGTCACTGCTTCACCGGGAAGAGGAGCCTGCGCCTGAGGAACAAGCGGTTAGCACCAGTACGCCGGAACCACAAGCGCCAGCTTTGGCGACGCCGGAGGATGACCTGACTGTCGCGCGGCGCGCCTGGGAGAGCGGGCAACCGAAGGAAGCCTTCGCCATCTACCAACGCCTCTTCCTGGAAGGTGGCGTCTCTCACGGAGCATTGACTGAAGCGCTGTCGGCGTGGACATCCGGCGGTGACGCGCCGGGGCCTGCCTTCCAACTCTTGGGCGATCTTTACCGCCGCATGGGCCGTATGCGGGAGGCTGCCGCCTGCTATCGGGAGGTCATCAACAGGATGTAGCCCGCTCCATCCTGCACTTGCCGCGCCCGTGAAACAAGGTACGATAACTGATACGTGATACAGGATATGGGATGTGAGATAAGCCCTGCCGTTGCTCTGTGAGTTCAATGCCTATCTCATATCCGACATCTCACATCTCACATCCCGAACGGAGGCAAAGCCGCCATGACGACAAGCCCGGTATTACTGCGCGAGGCAGTCGAGCGCGCCATCATGCGATACGACCCTATCCGCACCAGCGAGACGGACATCGAGATCGAGGTGCAGGATAGCACTATCATCTTGCATGGCTACGTCCGCAGCGATGTAATGCGGAACGTCGCCTCGCAACTGGCTCAAAATGTGAGTGGCGTGCGGACGGTTCGCAACAATCTCTACAGCGACTCGGACCTGGAAATCATGGTGGCGCAGGCCATCGAGATTCGGCTTGGCACCTACATCGTGCCGATGATGCCGGTGGTGCGCGTGATACGCGGCCACGTCTTCCTGCGCGGGCCAGTCCCCTCGGAAGGGGCAAAGGCCATCGTCGAGGAGACGGCGCGGATGGTGCCGGGCGTCATTCTTGTACACAATCTTCTGGACGTGGACGCGCTCGCTACCGAGCGGCTCATCGCGCCGAAGAAGGTGGAGCGCGCCGCCGGGGGCTTAGGCGCTGCCGGGGGACAGGCGATGGTGGGCGGCAAGCCCGTCACGGCTGAGGATTTGCCCGCGTGGGCCTTGAAGCCCAAAGCGCAATGGGGCATGGCCGAGTACAAGGCACGCGCGAAGGCGAAGCTGGTCTTCAAGCGCGGCGAGGGGCCGGACCCCAGTGAGATGGAGGCGGCAGGCGCTATTCTGGGCGGGGGTGGCGCGGACGATGCCGGGCTGGGCGACGGCACGGTAGGTGATATTCCGCCTGCAATCGAGGAGCCGACGGCGGCACTTGAGCCGGAGGGTGCCGAGGCCCCGGACAGTGCGGAGGCCGAGGAAGACGAAGTGCAGGCAGGAGCGACGGCCTCGGCTGTGGTGGACATGGACGCGCTCAGGGGACAGTTCCCCGCGTGGGCGCTCAAGCCCAAAGAAGAGTGGGACAAGGACGATTTCAAGGCGCAGATGCAGGCCAAGCGCGCCGCGAAGTCGGGCGAGGGCGACGCGCCCGAAACCATCATCGAGCGGGCACAGGCTGCCCTTGAAGCGGCTCGAAGCGCCGGGACTAAAAAGAAGGGCGCTGGCCCCAAGAACGCGCAGGAGGCGGCTATCGCCGCCGTGCGGGCGCAGTATCCGGGCTGGGCGATTGGCCCCCGCAAGGAGTGGCGCGCGCAGGACTTCCAGGAGGCTGCCGAGGCGCGCGTGGCGGAACTGCGCGGCAAGGGTCTGGCAGTGACCGAGACCCGCGCCCAGGCGCAGGCCGCGCTCGAAGCGGCGATGCGGGGCGAGGCCGTAGCGGGCGGTGGCATGGCGACGCGCCGCGAGTTGACCCCCGACGAGGTTGCTGGCGTGCGCCAGGGGCTGCTCGGTCAGTACCCCGCGTGGGCGCTCAAGCCGAAGGACGACTGGGACAAGGACGACTTCAAGGGCCAGATGGCGGCGAAGCGCGCGGCCAAGGGTGGCGAGGGCGACACGCCCGAAACCATCATCGAGAAGGCACAGGCCGCGCTCGAAGCGGCGCTCAAGGCGGCGCGGGATGCCCTGCCGCTTGAGGGTGGCAACGGTGGCTCACCCGCCGCGCCTGCTGCGGCAGCGCCAGCCGCTGGGCCGAGGGAAATCACACCCGACCTGCTCGCGCGCTTTCCCGGCTGGGCGCTGAAGCCCAAAGAGCAGTGGTCGGCGGACGAGTTCAAGGCCCACGCGAAGGCGAGGAGCGCCGCCAAGAAGGGCGAGGGGCCAGACCCCGATTCAGTCATCGCGGAGGCGCAGGCCGCGCTCGGATAGGGTAGTTCCGAAAGCATGAAGAGGACGCTGCCAGGCAGCGTCCTTTTTTGTCAGGTCAACAGTAGAGGAGAAGAGACGATGGCGCGGAGCCAATACGCCGACAAGTTCAACCACGACGAGTGGGCCGAGGGGTACGACGAGGATGTTCGCAACGAGGAGCATCCCCTCCGCGCGGGGTACGACGCGGTTCTGAACTGGGTAGTGGAAAAGAGTGCAACCACTGCCGATTCTGTAGTCCTCGACCTGGGGTGCGGCACGGGCAACCTGTCAGCGCGGTTAGGGGCGTTCAAGCGGCTGGTCTGTGTGGACATCTCCGAGAATATGCTCGCCCTCGCGCGGGAGAAACTGGGCGGACGCGAGGGCGTGGAGTTCGTCCGGGCTGACCTCCTCGGCTACTTCGATGGGGAAGATGTACCCGGCTTTGACGCCATCGTCAGCACCTACGCCATCCACCACCTGACCGAAGATGAAAAGGCGCTCCTCTTCCGCAAGGTCGAGAGCGCGCTGCGGCCCGGTGGCGTGGCGGCCTTCGGCGACCTGATGTTCCGCGACAGCGCCGCGCGCGACCAGCTAGCAGAAAGGTTCCGCGAGCAGGGGCACACGGACGTAGCGGACGACATCGAGGAGGAGTTCTTCTGGTTCGTGACGCAGGCCGATGTGCTTCTGGGCGTGCTCGGCCTGGATACAGAGGTGAAGCGCTTCTCTGACCTCTCCTGGGGCATCGCTGCTAAGAAAAGCTAAGTACCTGCGATTAGAAAGACCAGACCCGAAGGGGGTATAGCCCTTCGGGTCTGGTTCGTTTTAGAGGTTGGTCGTAATGGCTACGGGCAGGGCTTCGTGGGCACATCCATCTGCGGGAAGTAGGTGCGGGCGTCCACGCCATGCACCCATACGTTAGGCAGAGTCTGGAGGCCGTCCACGCTCACCATGAAGTAGAGCTTGTTCTGTGGGTCTCGCGCCGCGGACACGTCCACATCGTTGAAGTCCCAGACGGGATAGCTGACTCCCCCGGCCTCCGCCAGCCGCCGCTCGCCAACGGCGACCTCTTCCAGCACACCATTGTTCTGCGCCCGCAGGAGGCGCACGGTGGGGTTCGAGTCGGGCGGCACGGAGGCGAGGCTGCCCGGCGCGAAGAGCATCGCCGTGATGTTGGCCTTCTGCGCCTCGCTCACGGACGCGCCGCCGTGCGGCCAGACAATCTCTATCTTCGCCGCGATAGTGTCACTGACGGGCGCGGTGCCCGTCGGAATATCCTGCTGCGGGAAGTTGGTGCGCGCGTCGGCGGCGTGCGCCCAGACGTTGCTCCGGCTCACCGCGCCCTCCACCGTGACGAAGAAGTAGACGCGGTTCTGCGGCTCTAGCGCCGCCGACACGTCCACGTCGTTGAACTGCCAGTCGGGAATGGCGCGGCTGACCACGCCGGAGCGTGCCACTTTGAGGCCAGTGGCAACCCTCTCGGCAGGCTCACTATTCACCGCCCGCCACAGTTGCACGTTGGGGTTCCACTGGCAGGCGGCAAGGTCCATCGTGCCGGGCTGGAAGAGCCAGCTCACGATGTTGGCGCGGTCGGCCTCCGTCACAGGCGCGCCGCCGTGCGGCCAGACGATTTCGATGCGGGCATCGGTGGCACCGGGGTCACCGATGGCAGGCGGCACGGGCGCGGGGCCAGCCTCCAGCCGCGCGCCGTACACGTCGCTGTCGTACTCGTATCTGCCGATGCCGCTGTGGCGCGTGTCCTGCCAGACCACCCTCTGCCCGGAGATGCGTGGCACCGACTGCTCGCCGATGGCGCGGCTGACGACGAATGCCTGCCCCCGCGCTAGGTCGTAACCAAACACATCCACGTCACCCGCGCCCTTGCTGCTCCACACGACCAGATTCCCGTCAATGTCCACTGCCCCGACGGGTGAATTGAGGCCGAGGTCCACCAGCACGCGCTGCTGCTTCGTGGCGATGTCGTAGGCAATAATCTGGTACGCCGCGTTGGCGAAGCGCCACCAGACAATGGTATTGCCGGAGATTGCGGGCTGGCCGATGGCCGCCGTCTCAGTGGTGATGCGGAACTCGCGCTTGGCCGCGAGGTCGTACCCGTACACATCGTAGTGGCCCCCGTCGTGCTGGGCTGTTATGTGGCGTCTGTCGGCCCAGACAACAATGTTCTCCGAAATGGCAGGGTGCTCCTGCCGCGAGGGGTGGGTCACGACCGGGAAGCTCTGCCCCGTCTCCAGGTTGTGCCCGTAGATGTCCCAATTTGCCTCCGAGCCTTCCACCCAGACCACGTAATCGCCCGAAACGCGCGGGTCGCCCCGCGTGAACTCCGCGCCGCCCTTCGGTTCCGCGATGGTGAAGCGCGTGCGATCCGCCAGACGGATGCCGGTGATACCTTTCTGCTGGTCAATGACTTCCACCGTCACCAGCAAATCGCCGTCCAGGTCCAGCCCCGCGCCCGGATACTGAAGTGGCACGGTGAAGGGGTTGCCCGCGTCCAGGTTCCGCGCCATGAGCGCCCCGCCGTTGCCGCTCTGCCATACCATCCAGCTTCCTGAGATGACAGGGCTGTGCTCGACGCCGGGAATCACCAGCACCGGGAACTCCGCGACGCTGTAGGGGGAAGTCGCCTGAATGAGAGCGGACATACCCTGAGCGCTGGCGTTGGGAAGCCCCTTGGCTTCCCCCTCGGCCTGTAGCGCGCGCGCGGGGGAAATCAAAACCGCCGCGATGAACACCAGAGATGCCACGACGAGCGCCAGGAGGAGAACCATCACAACTCTCCCCCTGCGCCCCAGCGATGCGCTGCGTATTCGGTGGACCACGACACCCTCCTTGGACCTGCCAGCTTTCTTACCCGCTATAGATGCAGTGTATAAAGTCGTGGGCACTGTATCAAGGAGATAAACCCTTCGCGGCTCCGGTTAGCCCAACCAGAATGCTAATAAGGGGCCGGACGGGAGAGAGGCCAGTATCGGCCAGTAACGGCCAGTACTGGCGAGCGATAAGCGGCCAGTATAGTGGTAAGTAGCTGCTCTGTAGCTGTTAGATAATTTATAAGCCCTGCGGCTTTGACACAGCTCTAATACGAGATGCAGGTGGCCCTGCGCTTTTCCAATATTCTGATATACTCACGAGTCCCCATCTGCCATTGAGGAGCGCAAGACCGCATGATGAGCGAGAGCCTTGTTGAAATTGTCCTAACGGCTATAGCCTGCTTGATAGTGCCTGCGTTTGTAGGAACGGTGCTGTTCCTCTCGCGGGACCGAACGGCATGACCTAAAAAGCCCCAGTCACGGAGCCAATTCAGGCAAGGGATGGACGAGATGATACTCCAACGGATTCGGGCATTCGCCAGCCAGGCAATAAAAGGGATAGCAGCAGTCATCCGCCAGGAGCAAGTTATAGCCCCTATCGAGCAAGACATGGCCGCCGAACAACTGCGGCTTCAGGAGATGACAGCCCGTTACGCCACTCAACTGCACACCAGCGCGGACAATGTAGCGCGTATCTTCAACAAGTGGCGATTCATCAACAACCTGTCTCTGGAAGAGGCGCTTGAGCGGGCGAACAACCAGGATGCGGGATGGGTCGCCTACCTGCACAAGGAGATAGAGGAATAGGGGAACAGGGGGTGTACAGGCTTCGGGCCACCAGAGAGAACCGCTCGGTGCCTCATTCCGAGGCTCGATTTGTTGGCCCAAAGGTCCAGCCGGGCGCACTATGGGGATGCCTCTCAGCTTCTTTGACGCAACCGCGATAAAGTGTTATAATTTAATTTGTCAAAGATATACAAGCAAAAGCCGCCGCCTCACCCATGCTTGGATGATGGCGGCTTTTTTCGTCTCAAGGAGGCTCGATATGCCGAGAGTAATCGCGGACAGCACAGAAGCACAGTACCTCAAAGACATCGAGACAGCTCTCGCCGCCGAAGGAATCGTGGCGAATCTACAGGGCGGCTACCGGGCAGGCAACGTTGCCGATGTTGAGCGTCCCTTAATCATGCGCGCGACGTGGAGCCACCCGCAGACGGGCGAACCTGTACACACCAAGAACCTCCGCGTGAATCACCCTGCAAGGTTTGCAGATGAGCAGGTGTATGGGCAACTCGTCAAAATCGGCGTAGAACGCCTGAAGGTCGAAATCGCCAGGACCTCCGCGCCCGCCGCCACAGATGGGACAACATGATGAACCAGGAACGCTCTGTTCGGTTTACAGTTCAGCCCTATCAGGGAGTCCTGAACTCACAGTATGGCAGCAAAGGCTGGGAACTCCTCGACTTCGCGCCGCACTTCATAGCCGCCCATCCTCACGGCTTCAAGGGAACGTTCCGCGTGACCCCGCAGGCGTGGGATTACGAGACGCGCCACGCGGCATGGCCGGACCCGGTGCTGCTACAGACGTATCATACCGACGGGTGGCAACTGGTGGCGGCGGTTCCTGATGCAACCTCTCAAGTGGACGACCGCCATCTCCTGCTGATGAAGCGCGCGGTCCCTGTCAGGTAAATCCCGTAGGAGCTATGCGCCACTACATTCCTGAACCTATCCGCGACATTAGGAGAAGCGCATGAATGATTTCCTGCCGAACCAGACCATACACGTCGAGCTGGACCTCTCTGACCTCGCCACGCTCTCCACAGCCCTCGCTGGCACCGCAAACCAGTCCCGCTTAAAGGCCGCCACCGAGCGTGACAACGGCAGCCTGGATTCTGCGGCAAAGCTGGAAGAACTGGCGACAAAGTGCGAGAAGCTGCTCAAGCAGTTGGGAACAGCCCCGCGCAGAGACACCCTCCGCCCGCCCGTAGGCACATCCACCCGCCCGTAGCAGCAAGCATAGAAAAACTGCCCCTGACCCGACCCGGTTGAGGGGTTTTTCTATGCCTTCTTCCCTCGCGCTATACTGCTCCTGCTCTCCTTTCGCATTCTCCTCATGGCTATATCGCATGTCGTCGGCTTTGACGACTTCCCCTTCTCCCCCACGCATCGCGGCAATGTGATGGTCGTCGGCGCGGTCTACGCGGGCGCGCGTCTGGAAGGTGTTCTGAGCGGGCACGTCCGCAAAGATGGGGCCAACGCGGCCCGGACTTTAGCCCAAATCGTTAGCGCCTCAAAGTTCGCCTCGCACCTTCAACTGGTCATGTTGCAGGGCATCGCCCTCGCGGGGTTCAACGTCGTGGACGTCTTCGCCCTGCACCGCCAGCTTCAACTGCCCATCCTGGTCGTCACCCGCCGCGAGCCGGACATGGAGGCTGTCCGGCAGGCACTCCTCACCC
>DASVVH010000631.1:0-4659 GCA_036386615.1 Ardenticatenaceae bacterium | reverse complement strand
CCGTTCGCTCTACCTTCTGTGCCTCTCCGGTGCAGCCCTTCCTCGTTCCCGCCCATCATCCTTCACCTCGTCCCCGTTGGCTCTCCCTCACCCCTCCCCCGTAGCCATCCTGCATCGCCAACGCGCATTTCGTGCGGGTTCGCGCCTGCTTCCTGCTCGCTCCATGCGCGAATGTCACCCACCAAAATCACTGGTTTTCCGCCCCTCGCGCCCCCTGCATCTCTGTTCCGGCCTCCCAAAACATGACATTTACTTTAACGATGTCATGAAATGTACATATCTTTATTGTCAACTTCCCCATCCCCCTCTCGCAGCCCGCCAAAAGCCATTCAAAGGCGGCGAAGTGCCACCCGCTCACTTCCCACCTGCCCCACACACCAAAAATGTTCAAATGTGGGCAATGTGGGCGTCTCCCCCTCACCCCCTGTGGTTCGCCGTCCCTTCCTCATCCTTCCCTCCTCCGTCTTTCGTCCTTCGTCCTTTTTACTTTTTACTTCTTCCTTTCTCCTGCCCTTGTGCATCATCACCAAACAAAGCACCCGCGCGTCGTACACAATGTCCGTAGATAGCAGGCCCCGTTTGGAGTATCGTACCCTCTGAAGAGGCTGCGCGTTGTATGCGGCCCTACAGCTATAGAGGAGATTCATCGCCAATGGCAACCAAAACATCTGCTGACGTAATGAGACTTATCCAGGATAAAGAACTCAAGATGGTGGACGTTAAGTTCACCGACTTGTTTGGGCAGTGGCAGCACTTCACCATCCCCGTCGAAGACTTCGACGAGGACACCGCCTTCGACGAGGGCATGGGCTTCGACGGCTCCTCCATTCGCGGCTTCCAGAGCATCGAAGTCAGCGACATGATACTCAAGGCCGACCCCACCACCGCCATCGTGGACCCCGTCTGCGCCATGCCCACCCTCAGCCTCGTCTGCGACGTCTACGACCCCATCACCGGACGAGCCTACACCCGCGACCCGCGCTACGTCGCCCGCAAAGCCGTCGAGTATCTGGAGAACAGCGGCATCGCCGACACCGCCTACATGGGGCCGGAGGCCGAATTCTTCGTCTTCGATCAGGTCCGCTATTCCCAAGGCCAGTACTCCTCGGCTCACGAGGTAGACAGCGTCGAAGGCCCCTGGAACTCCGGCAGCTTCGGCTACGGCCACTCCGTCCTGCACAAGCGCGGCTACTTTCCCACCGCCCCCCACGACACCTTGCAGGACATCCGCTCCGAGATGGTCCGCGTCATGCAGGACTCCGGCATAGAGATTGAGCTTCATCACCACGAGGTAGCGACGGCGGGCCAGTGCGAGATTGACATGAAGTTCAAGCCCCTGCTCCAGATGGCCGATCAGGTGCAGCTTTACAAGTACATCGTCAAAAACGTCGCCAAGCGCTACGGCAAGACCGCCACCTTCATGCCCAAGCCCCTCTTCGAGGACAACGGCTCTGGCATGCACGTCCACCAGAGCCTCTGGAAGAACGGCAGGCCCCTCTTCGCGGGCGAGGGCTACGCCGGGTTGAGCGAAACCGCCCTCTTCTACATCGGCGGCATCCTCAAGCACATCAACGCCCTGCTCGCCATCTCCGCGCCCACGACCAACTCCTACCGCCGCCTTGTCCCCGGCTACGAGGCCCCGGTGGTCATCGCCTACTCCGCCCGCAACCGCTCTGCGGCCTGCCGCATCCCGATGTACTCGCAGTCGCCCAAGGCCAAGCGCATCGAGTTCCGCTGCCCGGACCCAACAGCCAACCCCTACCTCGCCTTCGCCGCGATGGTCATGGCCGGGCTGGACGGCATCAAAAACCAGATTCACCCCGGCGACCCCATGCAGCTCGACCTATTCGAGGCCGAGAACCTGCGCCATGTCCAGCAGGTGCATGGCTCCCTCGACGAGGTGCTGGACGACTTGGAGGCCGACAACGCCTTCCTCATGGAGGGCAACGTCTTCACCGAGGACGTGATTCGCACCTACATAGACTTCAAGCGCGAGAACGACGTGGACCCCGTCCGCCTCCGCCCGCACCCCTATGAATTCGTCATGTACTACAACAGCTAGTCCCACGCAGCCGCGTCACCGAGAGGCACCTTCCCCAAGGTGCCTCTTTTCGTCTCCTCCGAGGCGTGGTCCCTGATTTGCTACCTTGCAGGCCAGTACCCGACCCCATTCACCCAGGAGTCAGAATGAAGGATAAGCCGTTTGGTGTCTTTGAACCGACGGGCCGCCGCCACCGCAAGACCCTGTTTGCCCTCTTTGGCGTTCCCATCAGCTACACGCGCTTCTCGGTGCTCGCCCTCCCGCTTATGGCCCTGAGCGCCCTTCCCTATGCCTTCTTCCGCGAGAGGCAGGCCGCGCCCCGCCCTCTCAGCATCGGCGCGCTCAAGTACGCCCTGCTGATGACGGCGACCAACTACCTCCATTCCATCGGTCACATTCTGGGCGGCAGAGCCGTCAGCGCGCCGATGGACGAGTTAATCATTACCTCCACGCGGCAGGTGAACCGCTACGAGGGGCCGCAGGACCACCACTCGAAGGGGACGCACATCACCCGCGCGTTGGGCGGGCCACTGCTGAACCTGCTGGCGGCGCTCCTCGCCTACCTCCTCTTCCGCAGGCTGGGCGGCAGGCCGCGCTGGCTCACCGACTTCGTTTTCCTCAACGCCGCGTGGGGGCTTGGCTCGTTCACCCCCATCGAATCCCTGGATGGCGGCTCCATCCTCAAGCACCTGAGACAGTAATCACTACCCATAAGGAGCATAGAATGGCAAAGCAATACCGCAGTTACCCTGAGATGGTGATTGACCCCAAGAAGCAGTACACCGGAACCATCAGGACGAACAAGGGCGACATCGAAATCGAGTTGTTTGCCCAGGACGCGCCGTTGAGCGTCAACAACTTCGTCTTTCTGGCGCGCGACGGCTTCTACGATGGCGTAACCTTCCACCGCGTTATCCCCGGCTTCGTGGCGCAGGGCGGCGACCCGACGGGCAAAGGTTCCGGTGGCCCCGGCTACAAGTTCCAGGACGAGGTGAGCCGGAACAACATCCCGCACCGTCACGAGGCTGGCTCCCTCTCGATGGCGCACGCGGGGCCAAACACGAACGGTTCGCAGTTCTTCATTGTCTACGCGCCGCAACGGCACCTGGACGGCGTACACACCGTCTTCGGGCGCGTCACCAGCGGCATGGAGATAGCGACCTCCCTGAAGCAGGGCGACCGCATGGAGGCGGTGGAGATTCGCGAATCGTAATCTCGTAAGGCAATAGCCTTGAGATTTGACGTTAAACTGAGGAATCGCGTCACCCGAATGTAGGGGCACGGCATGCCGTGCCCCTACTGCGTGATGGATGCATGCCAAAAATACGGGCTTCGGTTAAAATGAAGGGGTGAGTGCTGGCATGCTGATTTCCAGGTGCCGTTCGCGGAAGGCATACTCGCGTGGCACCGTGAAACCGACGTTGGCTCCCGAACGTATCATGGACCAACCATGAATAACCTCTCGGCTGACCCCAAACATATCGGCGACCGCTTCGAGGTACTAGAACTTCTCGGACGAGGCGGCTTCGCTGCCGTCTACCTGGCGCGGGACGGCCAGTTGGGGCGGCAGGTCGCCATCAAGATTTATCATCCCCAGGACACCGAGGATGCCGCCGCCCTGGGCCGGGAGGCGCAGATTCTCGCCAGCCTCCGCCACCCCAACATCGTCACCGTCCACGACGCGGGCCTGCTGCCCGATGGCCGCCCTTTTATCGTCATGGAATACCTCGCGGGCGGCTCCCTGCGCGACAAGCTGAAGCCCAGCGCGCCGACCATGCGCCCGCAGGACGCCCTCGGCCTCGTCGCCGTGCTGGCGGAGGCGCTGGAGGCCGCGCACGAGGCGAACATTCTCCACCTTGACATCAAGCCGGAAAACATCATCTTCGACCAGCGTGGTCGGCCCTACCTGACAGACTTCGGCATCGGGCGGATGATGGGCGGCGACAATGTGACGCGCCAGACGCGGGCGATGGGCACCAACAACTACGCCTCGCCGGAGCAGCGCCAGGGCGAAAACCTCACGCCCGCCGCCGACATCTACTCGCTCGGCGTCGTCCTCTTCGAGTTGCTGACGAACCAGATGCCGCTCGGCCCGGCGGCGGCGCACCCACAGCCGCCCTTCTCGCCGCCCTTCTCCATGAACCACCCGCTCACGGCGGCGCGCGACCTCGTGCTCCTCACCTGCAAGGCGCTGGCTGTCGCCCCGCAGTACCGATACGAGTCCGCCAGCCAGTTCGCCCAGCAGTTGCGGGACTACTTCTCCCACGCGACGGGTGCCACCGGACGGCTCGCCGCGCCCGCGCGCCCCTTCGCCTCCTCGGTCACACAGGTCCAGATTCGCGTGCCGGAGCGCAACCTGCGCCTCTCGGAGATGCGGCGCATCCCGCAGAGCGTGCGCGAGATGCAGAACGACCTGCCCGCGCTGCCCCCCGCCACGCGCGCCAACAGCCTGCTCTACTCCCACCAGAAGGCCGAGGTAGGCATGGGGTCAGTGGTGGAGCAGGGCATCTTCGCGCGCGGCCACCTGCGGCTGCGGCAGGATGCTACTATCCGGGGCGATGCCGTCAGCCTGACGATGCTGGATGTGAGCCAGGGCGTCCAGGCCAACAACCTCTTCG
>DASVVH010000630.1:0-12855 GCA_036386615.1 Ardenticatenaceae bacterium | reverse complement strand
CCTGCTCGAAGATACCGGCAGGATTTCGGAAGAACTCGTCGTAGGGAATACGTCGGATTTCTTTGTCCATTGTTCTCCCCCTTCTGGAAAACCCATTATAGCACATCACCCGTCGGGTTTGCCTGGGCATTCACATACCTGACGCACCACGCGAAGATTGCAAAACGCATGTCGGCCTCTGCGACGGGAGTCCAGTAGGTTAACGCCAACGAAAAAGCGCCCCGCAGGGCGCTGTACGGGAAAGCGTAGTTCTCAGATACCTATGGAGAAGAACGTGGGCAAACCGCGCGGAATCCAGGGTTCGAGCAGGTTTACCAGCGTCGGAATCATGGTCGCGATGAGGGGCCGCAGCGCCGAACTCTGAATCGCGAGGCTAATGCTCTCACGAAGCTCGTTGTTGCTCGGCCAGGCAACCTGCGTCGTGTAGTTGAGCAGCAGCACGACCACCAACGCCACCAGGCTACCCGTGAAGATGCCCAGCAGCATACCGAGCAGGCTGTCCACGGTCGCGGGGAAGAACTTGGGCGCGCTGCGGAAACTGATGTAGGCTCCCAGGTTGAAGAGCGCCCACACCGCCGCGAAGACCAGGAAAAAGATGAAAGCCTCGCGGGTGAAACTTTCAGTCTCTCCCAGCAGGCGCGTCGCGAAGCGCGTCATCGTCGGGTTCGCGTAGGAGGCGACTACCAGCCCGAAGTAGATTCCCGCGACGTTAAAGAGTTGCCGCACCAGCCCCTGCGAGAAGCCAAGCAGCATCGCGCCGAATATCAGCAATAGCATGAGGAGGTCGAACCAGATTCGCATGGGAGAATTTTACTCCCTGCGATACCGCCCGTCAATGGACAATGGTCCCGTTCGGCCCCGCGCCAGCTACCCCCGGATGCGCCCCACCACGCCGCCCGTCACACTGCGCGCCATCAGGAAGCCCGTCACGCAGAGAATGAAGCCAAAGAGCGAGAAGCCGACGATTCGCACCCCGTCTATGATAACGATGTCCAGCACGGCGACGAACGCGATAACGATGAGTCCCAGACCGTAAAGAAAGAGAATCGCCCCCATCCAGTCTTCCATCGTCATCATCGTAGCACCTCAGCCATAGGGAGCGCTCTTGCGGGCGAAGAAGTAGCCCGTCACGCAGAGCAGATAACCGAAAAAGAGAAAGGCCACCGTCCCAATCGGCCCGGTCTGGTTGATGATTTCCAGCGCGTTCAAAATCATCGTCGTCATGATGACGAGGCCGACCAGATAGACGATAAGGCCAAAGATGCGCTCCATAGGTGCTCCTCCCGGCACGGATTATATCACGCGGCAAAAGGCTGATGCAATCTTTGGGCCGCCACCGCGCGAAGGGGATAGCCCCTGGTCGGCTGTGCGGGCGGGAAGGCCAGGGGTTGAGATGTAGTTATGACAAGTAGGGCCTACCAAAGCCTACTTTGAAGAGCGAATAAGGTAGGCTCTTATTGACATAAAGTTATGTCTGTGACGAAGGATGGAGGACGGAGGACGGAGGACGGAGGCGCGCGGCATACGGTCCGCGTGCCGCGCGCCTCCGTTTGTCCAATCTTTAGCTGATTTCTGAATAAGTCGTTGCGTCCGCGAGACGGCGAAAGGTGTTGTTGAGGGTGGCGCGTAGCGTAACCCCCGGCGGCGCAGGGAATGCCGAGGAGCCTCTTAAAAACCCCGCGCGAGCCACGCTCCGATTGCTTCCCTCGTGCTGAGTACGGTATAATCTGAACCCCAGCCCCGCCCTGACGCCGTGCCGATGGTGAGATAAGCCGTGACTGAAAGCCCTGCCAACGAGAGAGTCGTGATTCGCACGCCGGACCAGCGCCTGCGCGTCTTTGTCAGTTCCACCCTGCAAGAACTCGCCGAGGAGCGCGCCGCCGCGCGGCAGGCCATCGAGCAACTGCGCCTCGCCCCGGTCATGTTCGAGTTGGGCGCGCGTCCGCACCCACCCCGCGACCTCTACCGCGCTTACCTCGAACAGAGCCACATCTTCGTGGGCATCTACTGGGAGCGTTACGGCTGGGTCGCGCCCGGCATGGACATCTCCGGCCTCGAAGACGAATACCGCCTCTCCGGCGAGAGGCCGAAGCTCATCTACGTCAAGCATCCCGCGCCCAACCGCGAACCGGGGCTGAACGACCTCCTGAACGACATCCGCAACGACGGCGACGCCTCCTACAAACCCTTCTCTACCGCCGCTGAACTCGGTGAGTTGCTTGCCAATGACCTGGCGCTCATGCTCACCGAGTCCTTCGAGACGACGCGGCAGGAGCCTGCGCCACCCACCGAAGCAGTGGAGGCGCGCCCCGTTCACAACCTGCCCCTCTCCGCGACGCCGCTCGTCGGGCGCGAGGACGAGGTGGCGGCTCTGCGCGTCCTCCTCCTGCGCGAGGATACGCGCCTCATCACGCTGCTGGGGCCGGGTGGCACAGGCAAAACCCGCCTCGCCCTTCAAGCCGCCGCCGAGGTGGCCCCGCACTTCAAGGACGGCGTCCTCTTCGTCGCCCTGGCTCCCATCAGCGACCCCGGCCTCGTCGCGCCCACTATCGTTCAGACCCTCGGCCTCGCCGAAGTCGCGGGGCAGGCCGCCGCCGAAACCCTGAAGGGCTATCTGGCGGGCAGGCAGATGCTCCTCGTCATCGATAACTTCGAGCAGGTAGTGGAGGCTGCCCCGCTCCTCTCCGACCTGCTCTCGGCCTCCCCGCGCATGGAGGTTCTGGTCACGAGCCGCGAGGTTCTGAACCTGCGCGGCGAGTTCACCTTCCCGGTGCCTCCCCTGGAACTGCCCGACCTCCGCCGCCTGCCCCCTCTCGAACCTCTCTCCAAACTCTCGGCGGTCGCCTTGTTCGTGCAGCGCGCCCAGATGGTGAAGGCCGACTTCCAGCTTGCCGAGAGCAACGCCGCCGCCGTCGCCGAAATCTGCGTGCTGCTCGACGGCCTGCCCCTGGCGATTGAGTTGGCGGCGGCGCGCTGCAAGCTCTTCACGCCGCAGGCGATGCTGGCCCGCCTCACCGGAACGGCGCACGCCTCCACGCTCCGGCTCCTCACAGGTGGCGCGAAAGACCTGCCCGCCCGCCAGCAGGCGCTGCGGAACACCATCGAGTGGAGCTATAACCTGCTCGACGCGGGCGAGCAGCAGCTTTTCCGCCAGATGGGTGTCTTCGTCGGCGGCTGCACCGCCCTCGCCGTAGAGGAGGTCATCAGCAAGGTCAGTGACTCGCCGATTGACGTGATGGATGGAATCGCCTCGCTCCTCGACAAGAGCCTCCTTCGCTCCGCGCCCGATTCCGGCGACGGCGAGCCGCGCTTCGACATGCTGAAAACCATCCAGGAGTACGCCTCGGACCTTCTGGACGCGAGCGGCGACTGTGAGCCTGCACAGCGCGCCCACGCCGAATACTACCTCGCCTTCGCGGAGGAAGCCGCCAGCCAACTTTTCGACGCCGAACAGGCTCTCTGGCTCCAACGGCTGGAAACGGAGCACGACAACCTCCGCGCCGCGCTGAACTGGTCCCTCGACCACGACGAGATGCAGATGGGCCTCCGGCTCATCGGGGCGCTGTGGCAGTTCTGGTACTATCGCGGCCACGTCACCGAGGGGCGTTCGTGGGCTGCCCGCGTGCTGGCGGGGGCAACCGGAACGACGGCGGAGCGGGCGACAGCGCTCAAGGCGGCGGGCGTCCTCGCGTGGGCGCAGAACGACTACAAGCCCGCGCGCGGCTATCTCGAAGAGGCGCTCGCCCTCAACCGGGAGTTGGGCGACGAGTACGGGGTCGCCGCCACC
Organism: Ardenticatenaceae bacterium; assembly: GCA_036386615.1. Taxonomy (GTDB): domain Bacteria; phylum Chloroflexota; class Anaerolineae; order Ardenticatenales; family Ardenticatenaceae; genus DASVVH01. The sequence continues at coordinate 9,068 of DASVVH010000630.1, read as the reverse complement.
CTGAACAACCTCGGCAACCTCGCAACCGACGAGGGCAACTTCGTTCTGGCCCGCGCCCAACTGGAAGAGGCGTTGGCCCTGCTCCGCAAGCGCGGCGATCAGGTGAGCACGACTATCGCCCTGCACAACCTGGGCGCGATGCTGGCAGAGTTGGGCGACTACGAGGCCGCGCGCGCGCTCACCGAGGAGGCGCTGGACCTCTACCGCAAGCAGGGCAACACCTCCGGCATCTTCGTCTCCCTGCAAAATCTTGGCGAGTTGGCAACCCTCCGCAAGGATTGGACCATTGCCCGCTCTCTCTATGAGGAGGGCCTTGCGATAGGCAGGGAATTGGGTGACAAACGCGGAATGTCCCTCTCGCTTGCCAGTCTGGGGCGAATCGCCATCATACACGGCGACTATCGAGGGGCGCGCCCCTTGCTGGAAGAGAGCCTGACGCTCCTGCGCGAGTTGGACGAGAAGAAATATATAGCTTCCACGCTCGAAAAGATTGCTGAACTGGCGGTGGGCGAAGGCAACGCGGTGCAGGCGATACAACTCTGGGGCGCGGCGGAGGCACTTCGTGAGCAGATAAACGCTCCCATGTCCACCTTTGAACGCTCCCAACTGGAGCAGAACGTCACGGCGGCGCAGGCACTCGTCGGGGATGCGGACTTCGCGAGCACCTGGCAGCAGGGGCGCGCCATGCCGATGGAGCGGGCCATTCAAGCCGCTTTGCCGCTCCTCAAGGTAGAATAGGAGACAGGGTTATGGAGCAGAAGACGAATCGGTTGCCCGCGCTGACGCTCCTCGCCCTCGCGGCGGTCTTCGGGGCGTTCACCATCCCCTCGTATGCCCCGCTCTTCTGGATTCTCGCGGGCATCCTCTCCTTCTCGGCGGCGATGCTGGCCTATCGCACCCGGCCCGAATTCTCCGAGCCGAGGACCGCCTTTCTCTCGCTGGTATTCACCGTCGTCGGCGTGGTCATTGGCATCATTCTGCTGCAACTCCTGTAGCGCACTTCACCACAAAGACACAAAGAACACACCAACAGTAGGCGCTTTAGGCGAAGAACGGCCACAACCAACAGTAGGCGCTTTAGGCGAGAACGACATCTTCTCCTCCTGGGTTTTCAAGCAAGGTTGTTCCAGGGCTGGCAACCCGTTACCGTTCGTCATTCATCATTCGTCGTCTCACCTTAAATCTAACCGTAAGAGGTAAACCATGACAGACAATACCCAGGAAAACACCCCGCCTACCCAGAGCTACGAATTTCGCGCCGAAATCCAGCAACTGCTTCACATCCTGATTCACTCGCTTTACACCGACCGCGAAATCTTCCTGCGCGAGCTTGTCTCCAACGCCTCCGACGCGCTCAACCGCGTCCAGTTCGAGATGCTGACCCGCCAGGAAGATGAAGTGCTTGACGCGAGTGCCGAACTCGCCATCCACATCACCACCGACGAGGAGGCGCGCACCCTCACCATCTCCGACACGGGCATCGGCATGACGGCGGACGAGATGCGCGCCAACCTCGGCACTATCGCCCATTCGGGCGCGGCGGCCTTCCTTCAGGCGCTTCAGGAGCGGCCCACCACCGACAGCCAGATAATCGGCCAGTTCGGCGTCGGCTTCTACTCGGTCTTCATGGTCGCGGATAGAGTCGAGGTCGTCTCGCGCTCCTTCCGCCCGGAGGCCGAGGCCGCGCGCTGGCTCTCGACGGGCAGCGACACCTACGAGATTGCGCCCGCCGACAAGGAGAGCCGGGGCACCGACATTATCGTCTACCTCAGCGAGGAGGCCGCCGAGTTCGCCAGAGCCTACCGTGTGCAGAGCATCGTCAAGAAGCACTCCGATTTCGTCGCCTACCCTGTGTATGTAAATGGCGAGCAGGCCAACCGCCGCACCGCCCTCTGGCGGCGCTCCGCGCGCGAGATCGAGGCGCAGGAGTACGAGGAGTTCTACAAGCAGCTTACCCTCGACTTCGAGCCGCCCCTGAGCCACCTCCACCTCGCCGCCGAGGTGCCCTACGACCTGCACGCCGTCCTCTTCATCCCCGCCCACCGCGACAAGGGCATGCTCCGCGCGGGCCAGGACGAGGGACTGAAGCTCTATTCCCGCAATGTGCTCATTCAGGAGCGCACCAAGGAACTCCTCCCCGCCTACTTCCGCTTCGTCGAGGGTGTCGTAGACAGCGAGGATCTACCCCTCAACGTCTCCCGCGAGACGGTCCAGAGCAACCGCGTCATGCAGCAGTTGCAGCGCACCCTCACGAGCAGGCTGATGAAGGAGTTGGAGCGCCTCGCCGCCGACGAGCCGGAAAAGTACGATACCTTCTGGCGCGAGTGGGGCATCCACGTCAAAGAGGGCATCGCTACCGACTTCTCCTACCGCGAGGAGCTTCCGCGCCTGCTCCGCTTCCACACGACGCGCACCGAGGGCGACGAGGTTATCTCCCTGGCCGAGTACAAGAGCCGCATGGGTGAGGCGCAGGAGGCCATATTCTACGTTCTGGGCGAGGGGCTGAACTCCGTCCGCCGCAGCCCGCACCTGGACCCTTTCCGCGCCCGCGACATCGAGGTTCTGCTGCTGGTAGACCCTCTCGACAGCTTCATGATCGGCAACCTGCGCGAGTTCGACGGCACACCCCTCCGCAACGTGGATGACCCCGACCTCGAACTGCCGCCCCTCCCCGAAGAGGAGAGCCAGCCGCAGGAGGCCGCGCCGGAAGAAGCCTTCAGCCGCCTCGTGGCGCGGGTTGAAGCCGTGCTGGGCGAGCGCGTGACGGGTGTGACTGAGTCCACCCGCCTCCGCGACAATCCCGTGCGCCTCGCCGCCACCGAGGGGAGCGGCAACCACGAGATGGACCGCGTGCGCCGCCTCTTCCGCCCCGACGAGCCGTATGAGGTGCCGGTGCGTGCCCTCGAACTGAACCGCAGTCACCCCCTCATCCGCAACCTCGCCGCGCTGGCGGCGCAGGCAGACGAGGGCCAGGGCGACCCCGTTCTTGACGCGACCATCGAGCAGCTTTACGAGAGCGCGCTGCTGCTGGAGGGGCTGCACCCGAACCCCGCCAATATGGTCTCGCGCATCCAGCAACTCCTCGAATGGGCCGCCGCCAGCCGCCTGCCCGCCCAGCCAGAGCCACCTGCTACAGCAGAGGGGATGGGCGACGGCTCAGACGAACCCGCGTAATCTATAGGGACACGGCATCCCGTGCCCCTATTCACCTGACCAGGGGTGCCATGAGTCTGCCAACCCACACCTTCCTGAACGAGCGAGGCATTCCTTACCAGCCCCTCACCTTCCCCGCCACGACGGAAAAGGGAGCCGCCAACGTTGCCCGCGCTCTCGGTTACTCGGAGCACCAGATGGTCAAAACCCTCATCTTCGAGGTGGACACGGGTGAACGGGTTCTCGTCATGGTCGGCGGCGACCAGAACGCCATCTCCGGCCACCTGAAGAAGGCCATCGGCTCTCGCAATATCCGCATGGCAAGCCCGGAGGTGGTGAAGGAGACGACGGGCTACGAGATTGGCTCCATCCCGCCCTTCCACTGGCAGCCGGAGGGCTTCCGCTCCTTTCTGGAAGCGTCGCTGATGCAGGAGGAGGTGCTGGGCGTGGGCGCGGGCCAGTGGGGGCAGGAAATCATGATAGCGCCCGCCGCGTTGGTGCGGGCCAGCAACGCCATCGTCGTCAACCTGACTGACCGCTCTCTACCTGTCTTCCCGGAGCGCTAACCAGCCTGACGTTGCCAACTGGTTAGCGCAATGCCTGCGAAGACCAGTACCGCGCCGACGAGGTGGTAAAGGGCAATTCGCTCGCCGAGGAAGAGGACGGCGAGAATCGCGCCGAAGAGGGGCATGAGGTGGAGGAACATTCCGGCGCGGTTGGGGCCAATCGCGGCGACCCCCTTGTTCCAGAGGTTCAGGGCGACAGCGGAGGGAAAGATGCCGATGTAGAGCAGAGCCAGCAGGTTTTGGCCGTCGAGCACCATCGGCACGCGCGCCGCCAGTTCCGCCACGTAGAAGGGCAGCAGCACGAGGAGGCCCGCGATGATGGCCGCGACGGAGAGTGGAAAGAGGGGCAGGCTGGCCGGGCGGCGCTTTAGCAGGACGGAGTAAATCGCCCACAGCACCACCGCTCCCATCATCCACAGGTCGCCGGGGTTGAAGCGGATAGCCGCCACCGCCGCCGGGTTGCCGCGCGCGATGACGACGAGCGCGCCGAGCAGCGAGACAACGATACCAAGTGCCTGCCGCACGGTGAGGCGGTCACGGAAGAGGAGCCAGGAGAGCGCGGCGATGAAGATGGGTGTTAGGGTGACGAGCAGCAGCGCGTTGATGGCCGTCGTCAGCGTGAGGCCCTGATATGAGAAGGCTTGAAAGCCCGCGACACCTGTTGCCCCAAGCAGAGCGACGAGCTTCCATTCAGCCCGTAGGTGGGCGCGGTGCTGGCGCAGGAGCGAGAGGCTGAACGGAAGCAGGATGAGCAGGGCAATCACCCAGCGCCAGAAGCTCAGGGCGACGGGCGAGATTTCGCCGCGAATGGCCCGCCCCACGACGAAGTTCCCCGCCCAGAAGAGCGAGGAGCCTGTCAGCAGGAGGTAGGGCGAGGCGAGGGTGCGGCGGAGGATAGATGCTCTCGGCTGTGCTTCTCTTTCCATCTCGCTCAAAATAGCCTGGTAATCTCGTCTACGGCGAAGGTGGGGAAAGGCGCGCGCTCACCCTCCGTGACTAGCCACTCCCCTTGCCCGGCCTCTAGCAGCCTTCCGACGATGGCGGACGGGATGCCTGCCGCCCCGAACGCTGCTAGCAAGGTGTCGCCGTGCTCCGGGGCGACAGCGAGGCAGAGCGCGCCACTGGCTATCGTGCCGAGGGGGTCCAGCCCGAAAGTTTCGCAGAGCCGCGCCGCCAGAGGCAGGAGGGGCAGCGCCTCTGAGTAGACCTCAATGCCCAGCCCCGCCGCGTGCGCCATCTCGCGCAGGCCCGTCGCCAACCCGCCCTCTGTGGGGTCGTGCATGCCGTGCAGGGGCACCGTCTCTGCCGCGAGTTGCGCGGCCCGCACGACGCTGATGCCCGGCTCATGGAGGAAGCGCCGCGCCTCCTCAATCTCGTCGTCGCGCCAGCCGCGCCCCCGCAAGTCGTCGGCGCGCTCATGGGCGATGAGGGCCGCGCCCTCGATGGGGAAGCCCTTGGCGACGACGAGGAGGTCGTCGGGGCGGGCACGCTCCGGCGTGACGAGCCGCTCGCGTGTGGTGGTGCCGAGCATCGTCCCCGCGACGATGGGGCGGTCCAGTCCGTGAGTTATCTCGGTGTGGCCGCCGACGAGCGCGACGCCCAACGACTCGCAGGCACCATGTATCTGCTGGAAGATGCGCTCGACCAGCGCGGGCGAGGTGTCATCGGGCAGCAGAATGGTAGCAAGGAACCAGTGAGGCGTCGCGCCCATGCAGGCGACATCGTTGGCGTTGACGTGGACAGCGTACCAGCCAATCTCGTCGGTGGCGAAGGTGATGGGGTCACTCTTGACGACGAGAAGCTGATCGCCCAGGTCCAGCACCGCCGCGTCCAGGCCAACGCCCGGCTTCACGACGAGGCGCGGGTCGCTGCCGCCGTATTGGGCCAGCAGGGAGGCGAGGAAGCCAGCAGGCAGCTTCCCCAGCCCGAACGCCTCTCTCTGATTCATGCGGTGGGCTAGCGCACGGCTAGTAGCTCGACCTCGAAGATGAGCGTCGCGTTGGGCGGGATGACGCCGCCCGCGCCCCGCGCACCATAGCCGAGGTCGGGCAGGATGATGAGTGTGCGCCTGCCGCCGACCTTCATCCCGGCGACGCCCTCGTCCCAGCCGCGAATGACCTGACCCGCGCCCAGCCGGAACTCGAAGGGCTGGTTGCGCTTGAGGGAGCTATCAAACATCGTCCCGTCTTTCAGGAAGCCCCGGTAGTGAACGCTGACGGACTGACCGCTTTTGGCCTCGTCGCCGCTGCCGGGCTGGGTGTCCTCGTATTGCAGGCCACTGTCGGTGGTGACGACGTTGGGGCCGAGGCTGGGTATGGCAGACATGTTGATTCTCCTAATTGTCTAGATATAAGTCGCAATGTTACTTACCATCGCCCGAAGTAGTGCAGCATCCTGGGTGGATCCTTCGCTTCGCTCAGGATGACATGCCGGGGCGGCTCTACGAATCTGTAAGTGGCGGTGCTTTGTGTCGCTCTAACATGGCAGGCGCGGCTCAACCCGCGCCTGCCGTGTATGGTTATTCGTTTCCGGTGACAATCTCGACGAGTTCGACCTGGAAGAGGAGGGTCGCGTCGGGCGGGATGGAGCCAAAGCCCTCCGCGCCGTAGCCAAGCTCCGGCGGCACGCGAAGCTGGCGCAACTCGCCAACCTTCATTCCCGTGACACCCTCTTCCCAGCCGGGAATGACCTGGCCGGAGCCGATGGTGAAGGTGAGCGGCTCGCCGCGCGGGATGGAGGAGTCGAAGACGGAGCCGTCCTCGAAGAAGCCCGTGTAGTGGACTGCCACCGTGTCGCCCGTCTCCGCAACGTCGCCTTCGCCCTCGGAGAGGATGGTGTATTCGAGGCCGCTCTCGGTGGTGGTGTACTCTTCCTCTTCGACTTCGGTCATCTCAGGGACATCCTGAATCTCCAGCAGTTCAAGCTCGAAGATGATGGTGGAGTCGGGGGGAATCATATCGCCCGCACCTTCAGCGCCGAAGGCCAGTTCAGCCGGGATGCGAAGCTGGCGCTTCTCGCCTACCTTCATGCCGACGGTGCCCTCGTTCAGCCCTTCAAGCTGGGTGTCGCCGACGATGAACTGGATGGGCTGACCGCTCTGCTCGGAGCTATCGAAGAGGGTGCCGCCCTCCACCCAGCCGTTGTAGTTGACCGTGACCATCTGGCCCTCTTCGACCTCTTCACCCTCGCCCTCGGTGAGGATGACGTATTGCAGGCCGCTCTCGGTGGTGGTGTAGTCGCCCTCCTCAACGGAGGTTGGTTCGGGCGGGGTCTGCACATCGAGCAGTTCGACCTCAAAGGTGAGGGGTGAGTTCGGCGGGATGGTGGGGGGCTGGCCTGCCTCACCGTAGGCGAGGTCGGCGGGAATGACGAGCGTGCGCTTGCCGCCAATCTGCATTCCGGGAACGCCCTCGTCCCAGCCCTGGATGACGCCGCCCGTGCCGAGGGTGAACTGGAAGGGTTGGCCGCGCGTGACGGAGCTATCGAACATAGTGCCATCTTCGAGGAAGCCGCTGTAATGGACGCTCACGATGTCGCCCGTCTGAGCCTCGGTGCCCTCGCCGACGACTGTATCCTCGTATTGCAGGCCGCTGTCGGTGGTGACGACGTTCTCGCCGAGTTCGGGCATGGTGGGCATCTCGCCCGGCGCGCCCTCCGCGCCCGGAGCGGCCACCTCGTCGCCCGTCGCGGGGGTGGCGACGGTTTGCGCGTCGCCTTCTATGGCGTCGAGCGCGTCGGTTGCGGGGGCGGCTGTGCCACATGCCACCATCACTGCAGCAGCCACGAGGAGCGCGGCGAGTCGTTTCTGAAAGTTCATTAGAAGTTTAGAGTCCTTTGCTGGTTATTGTTTTTGCCGCGCCGCTCTGTGCTGGCGGTCAGCGGTTGTTTTGTCGTCAGGCAGCCATCGAGCCTTCGCAGCCGCCGAACTCGTCCACGAGGGAGATGAATTCCTCCGGGGTTTCGGCAACGACAATCTGCGAGCGGATAGCGGACGCGCCCTGCGCGCCGCGAATGTACTTTACCACATGCTTGCGGAAATTCAGCAGGCCGCGCTCTTCACCGTAGAAGTCGAGCATCCGTTGGAAGTGGCGCTGGATGAGCACGGCCTTCTCTTCTGGGGTGACTTCCCACCAGTCCTTGCGCTGGAAAATCCAGGGGTTGCCGATGGCGGCGCGGCCAATCATGATAGCGTCCACGCCCGTCTGGGCGAAACGGCGCTCGATGTCCTCGCGGGTCTTCACATCGCCGTTGCCGACGACGGGGACGCTGACGGCCTGCTTGACCTCGGCAATGGCTTCCCAGTCGGCCTCGCCGTTGTACGCCTGGCTCTTGGTGCGGCCATGCACGGCGATGAGGGAGGCTCCGTTCTCTTCAAGTATGCGGGCAACCTTGATGTGGTTGCGGCTCTCGTCGTCCCAGCCGATGCGAATCTTGCCCGTGACGGGGATGGAGAGGGTTTTGGCGAGGGAGGAGAAGATGCGGGCGATGGTCTCCGGGGTGCGGAGGAGGCCCGCGCCCGCGCCGCGCCCGGCTACATTGCTGACGGAGCAGCCCATGTTGATGTCTACGATGGATGCGCCTAGCTCCTCGCAGACCTGGGCGGCGCGGACGAGGCGGTCCACGTCGTTGTCGAAGAGTTGCATGGTGAGGGGCCACTCGGAGGGGTGGTATTCGAGGCGCTTCATCTGGGATGGGGCGCGGACCTCGACGGCGTTGGCGGCGACGAACTCGGTGTAGTTCATGGCGGAGCCAAGCTCGTGGCAGATGAGGCGGAAGGGCAGGTCGGAGTAGCCCGCCATCGGCGAGAGGATGAGGTCGCCGTAGACGGGAATGTGGCGGACGTGGAAGTTGGGTTGACGCTGGTCGGTCATGGGTTCAGCCATCGGTTTCGGTGGTCAAAGGGTCAATTATAGGCGAAAGAGGGTATTGCAATCAAAGTGCCGTGGGTTGACGACCGACGACTGACGACCGACGACCGCCAACGGCAAGTAAAGATGATTACATGGGTGCTGTGGTGGTGGGTTTTTGAGGCGGGCGGGGGATTTTGGGGCCGGATTTGGGATACATTGGCGCTGGAGTGAGCAGGGTGAAGGGGGCTGCGGCGGGGCGCGTTCAGAGTAAAATGGGGCTGTTGTGCCGAAAAATGATTACATTTGATTACATTGAAAACGTATTTCTTGTGGTTGAGAGGGGAGTGACCAGGGACGGCGAGAGGCATGACCGCGTGAACCCCCACATTCCCCCACATTTGAGAAATGCGGAGTGCGGAATGCGGAATGCGGAACGAACGGCAAATGGCCCCGCAGCTGCCCCACATGTGAACCAATGTAGGAGCGCAACCGGGCAGGA
>DASVVH010000629.1:0-4671 GCA_036386615.1 Ardenticatenaceae bacterium | reverse complement strand
CGTTACATTTATAGCTACAACTCAGTTACCTCATCCGAATACATCTTTATGTCAACAAAAGCCTACATCTATCGCCTTTCAATGTAGGCTTTTGTAGGCTTTGGTTAACATAAGTTCATCTCCACACCTCTCCCGCTTCGCCCTCACCTTCTACCGCGCCTCTGGACCTTTATCCTAATGCTTGCGGGCCACTAGTCCGTATAATTCCTTGTAGCATTACTTTTATTTTCACTGGGCGACAAGGATTCGGCACCCCTCCAGGGGTGACGGCACAAAGCAATGGTTCGACGACCTCTTCCTCTAAAGTGGGCTTTGCTCTTCGCGGCGCTGGCTGCCGTGCTGCTCGGCGTTCCCTCACGCTGGCACCGGGCAGCCACTCCGGTCGCCCAGGCAAGCACCTTCTGCGTGCGCGCGGGCGGTGGGTCGTGCTTCCCAACCATCAACGCGGCGCTCGCGGTGGCGAAGCCCGGCGACACGATTCGCGTGGCGACGGGCACCTACTACGATAATGTCGTCCTGACCCAGTCCCTCACCCTGCAAGGTGGCTGGAATGAGACGTTCACCGTGCGGGACCCCTCAGTCTACCCTTCCACCCTCCTGCCGAACGATTCAGGAACTTCGGTCGTGAGTGTGCAGGGGCAGGAGGGCAACTGGAACGCGGTCGCGCCTACGCTGGAGGGATTCACTATCACGGGCGGCGGGGGCAACCTGCTCCTGAACGCGGAAGGGCGCGCACCGGAGGGCATCGCCCATTCAGGTGGCCTCTACATCACGCAGAGCAACGCGGTGGTGCGGAACAACGTCATCGCGGGCAACGCGAGTCCGTTCACGGGCGGCGGCGTACTCGTATACAAGGGCGCGCCGCGCATCGAGAACAACCGTATCGAAAACAACTTTATCACAGGCGGCGGGTTCGGCGCGGGCCTGGAACTGGAATCCACGGACGCGGTTCTGGTGAATAACGTCATCGCCTACAACCAGGGGACCGGGCCGAACGACACCTATGGGGGCGGCATCAGTATCAGTGGCGGTGGCACGGTTCGCCTCGAACGCAACACCATCTCCAACAACATCGCCAACGTCGTCGGGCGCGTTGGCGGGGGCGGCGGGGGCATCGCCCTGTGGGACGTGAACGTCGTCCTCAGCAGGAACATCATCCGCAACAACACGGGGAGCATGAACTCGGACGGGTTGGGGGGCGGGCTGTACGCACTTGAGAGTGTGATTACCCTGGCTGGCGACCGGATCGAAGAGAACACGGCTAGCAGGAATCAGGTTGGCTCCGGGGGCGGCATCTTCGCGGAGAGCAGCCAGATTACGCTGGATGCGGTATCGGTGCAGGACAACGCCAGCGGCATCCACGCCGACAGCCAGGGTGGGGGCTTCTTATTCACCATGAGCACCTTTACCATGACGAATGCACTCGTGACGCAGAATGCCAGCCCCAGCGGGGGTGGCATCTACGCCACCCTCGGCTCCGGCCTGGTGATGAACAGTACGCTGATGGACAACGCGGGCACGGGGATTCGCACGGATGCGGGCCTTAAGATAGTCAACAGCATTATCGCGGGACACAGTGTTGGGATTAGGACAGAATCACTCTCCGGCGTCGTCCCGCAGGTGAGCTACAGCAACCTTCATAACAGCGCGAACACGCAGGGGTTCAACCTCAGTGGCACCACGAACCTCCTGGTCAACCCCCAGTTGGATGCCAGCCATCATCTGCTGGCGAACTCCCCGATGATTGACGCGGGAACGACTGCGGGCGCGCCCAGCCACGACATGGACGGTGATAGCCGCCCTAAGTCAGGCACGAGCGGGCAACCACGAGTAGACATCGGCGCTGACGAATTTGGGGTCGAGATGACTCCCACACCCACCCGAACTATAACGGCGACGCCGACCCGCACGCCGACGATCACTCGCACGCCGACCATCACGCGAACGCCAACGAACACGGCCACTCGCACACCGACCCGCACGGCGGTGGCAACGAGTAGTCCTACGAATGAATCCCACACGCTTTATCTTCCCTTAATCCGCAGCAAGCCGTAGCAAGCACTTCAACGAAGCGTCACAGCAGGGCAGGCCGCCTCTCGTGGTCCGCCCTGCTGTTATTGGTGCCAACTGCCTATATTGCGCGGCGCTTTGCCTTTCACCTGCTGCCATTTAGAATCCGCTCAGTAGCAATTACTGATTTCTGGATGGTAGCGCATGAGAGGCATCGAGGCGTTTGACCCCTGTCAGGCAATACTCGTCGTGGCGGCGCACGCCGATGACCTGGAAACGATGTGTGGCGGCACGTTGATTCAGTTGCTGGCGCAGGGCAAGGCGGTAGACCTGCTGCTGGCGACGGATGGCGATTTGGGCACCAGTGACCCCTCGCTGGAGAGGCCGACGCTGGCCGCGCTTCGCCGCGCCGAGGCCCGGCGGGCGGGCGAGGCGTTGGGGCTGGGCGGCGTTCGCTTCCTCGGCTACCACGACGGCGAGTTGGTGAACGACCTCAAGCTGCGCGAGGAGGTCGCCTACGCCTATCGCCTGCTGCAACCTGACACCATCTTCACCTTCGACCCCCTCGCCGCCTATCGCACCAACCTCCACCCGGACCACATCGCCGTCTCGCAGGCGGCGATTGATGCCTTCATGCCCGCCAAGATGGGCCTCTACCACCCGGAGCACCTTTCCGGCAGCGTCCAACTCAGCCGCGTGAAGCAGATCTTCTTCTTCCTCACGGCGGAGCCGGACGTTGTCGTGCCCATTGACGCGGTTTACCCGCAGAAGCTCGCCGCCAGCATGATTCACGAGAGCCAGTTCCCAAAGGGCGAGGAGAGCCTGGAGTGGATGAAGGGGCGCGACCGCGCAATGGCGGCGCGGCACGCGGGCGAAGGCACTGAGTATGCTGAAGGCTTCCGTAGCCTCACCACCTACTGACTTGAAGGAGAGACCTCCATGAACCTGCGCCGCCTCGGTATCACACTGTTAATCGTGCTCCTGCTGGCGTTGGCGGCCTGTAGCGGAGCCTCACAGCCGCCGGAGCAAGCGGGCGAGGCGCAACCCACCGCGATGCAGGCGACGGCAGCCCCACCTGAGCCGACAGCGGAACCGGAAGCGACCCAGACCGCCGAGCCTACCGTTCCGGCTGCTTCCGAGGAGCCGGTCGCCGTCTCGCCGATCAGCCTCCCGCCGGAGGGCACGGGCGACTATGCCTGGTGGAACGACACGGTGTGGTACGAGGTCTTCGTGCGGAGCTTCTACGACTCGGACGGCGACGGCGTGGGCGACATTCAGGGGCTGATTCAGAAGCTGGATTACCTGAATGACGGCGACCCCGCCACGCGGGACGACCTGGGCGTCACGGGCCTCTGGCTCATGCCCATCATGGAGTCGCCGAGCTATCACGGCTACGATGTGGTGGACTACTACAAGGTGGACGAGGAGTACGGCACGGAGGAGGACTTCCAGCAGTTGATGGAGGAGGCACACGCGCGCGGCATGCGCGTCATCGTGGACATGGTGCTCAACCACACCTCGTCCGAGCACCCCTGGTTCGAGGCGGCGCGCGAGGGCGACCCGGAATACGAGGACTGGTACGTCTTCGTGGAGGGGGAACAGCCTTTCCAGACCGCGCCCTGGGGCGGCGGAAACGTCTGGTATCCCGCGCAGCCGGGCCAGGAGCGCTACTACTACGGCGTCTTCTGGTCGGAGATGCCGGACCTGAACTTCCGCAGCGAGGAGGTGACGGCGGAGATGGAAGCGGTGAGCCGCTTCTGGCTGGAGGAGATGGGCGCGGACGGCTTCCGCCTGGACGCGATTCGCATGTTGATTGAGGAAGGCAATGTCACCGAGAACGCGCCTGCGACGCACGAGTGGCTGGAAGGCTTTTACGAGTTCTACAAGGGGATTGACGAGGATATTGTGATGGTCGGCGAGGTATGGACCTCGCCACGAGCCGTTGTGCCCTACATCGGGGACGAGATAGACGTGGCCTTCGAGTTCAACGTGGCGGCGAACATCCTCAGCGCCGCAGTGAGCAAGCGCGCCGCGCCCATCCAGCAGGCATACCAGCAGGCAGTAGACCTCTTCCCGGCGAACCAGTATGCGCCCTTCATCACGAATCACGACCAGAACCGCGCCTTTAGCTACCTTCAGAAAAAGATGGGCGCGATGCGCGTGGCGGCGGGAATACTGTTGACGGGTCCGGGTACGCCCTTCCTCTATTACGGCGAAGAGGTCGCCATGACGGGCATCAAGCCCGACGAGGACATTCGCAAGCCGATGCCCTGGACGGACGAGGAGAACGGGGGCTTTACGGAAGCGGCGCAGCCCTGGCGCGACTTACCCGAAGGGTACGAGGAGAACAACGTCGCGGCGATGGAGGACGACCCGGACTCGCTGCTCAACCTCTATCGAGGTCTGATTCACCTGCGGAACGACCACGAGGCCCTGCGGGTGGGCGACTATCTCCCCGTAGAGGCGAGCCACAGGTCCGTCTACGCCTTTGTGCGGCAGACCGAGGGTGAGTCGTTGTTGGTGATTCACAACCTCTCGGATGAGCCAGTAGGCGACTACACTCTGACTCTGGAAGAGGGCGCGCAGATAGCCGAGGGGAGGCCCGTAGAAATACTGACCGGGGAGGAGATGGAAGCACCGGAGATGAGCGAGGCGGGCGGC
>DASVVH010000628.1:0-12386 GCA_036386615.1 Ardenticatenaceae bacterium | reverse complement strand
AACGCGCTCGTCGCCCGTTGGAACGAGCGCACCATCGTCTACGAGGAGGTGGAGGACTGGCTGGCGGGCGCGGGCGCGCTCCACGACGAGCGCATCTTCGTGGGGAACGCGCCCAACTATTACGTGACGACAGGTCGCCATGCCCTAACCATCCCGACCGATGGGCCGGAAACACTGGCCCGCGCCGCCCGTGAGTGGGACGCCTATTGGCTGCTGCTCGACAGGGAGAATCGCGGCGCGTACAGACGGATGTACGACGAGCGTGCCCCGGAAGCAGGCTGGCAGCCAGTCGCCACGTTCACAGATGCGCTGGGCCACCCCGTCTACCTCTTCCGGCTGGAGCCTTAGAGAGTGGTCAGGAACCCGCGCCTCTTCTGGTCGGTGACTGTCGCCTGCCTCGGCGTCGCGGCCCTCTACCTGGCTGCCGCGTGGCTGCTCGCCGGAACGCTGGCCTTCCCTCTTGACGACGCGTGGATTCACCAGAGCTACGCGCGCACTGTGGCGGAGCATGGCGAGTGGGCCTTTTTGCCGGGCCGTCCGAGCAGTGGGAGCACCTCGCCGCTCTGGACGCTGCTTCTCGCGCCGGGCCACTGGCTGCCGCTCTCGCCCGTCCTGTGGAGCCACCTGCTGGGGCTGGTAGCGTGGGGGGCGACGGTGACGTTGGGCTACGCCTTGAGCCGCGCGCTCTTCGAGGACCGCACAATAGCGACGTGGAGCGCCCTGGCCCTGGCAACCGAGTGGCACCTGGGGTGGGCCGCCGTCAGCGGCATGGAGATTCTGCTGTATGTTGCACTCGTGCTGCTCCTGTTGGTGCTCTACCTCACCCGGCGCGGCAGCCCCTTCGTGTGGGGCGTCGTCGGCGGCGCGCTGACGCTGGCCCGGCCCGAAGGGATGCTGCTGCTCGGCCTCATCGGCGCGCATTTCCTGTGGGAGCGGCGGCGCGAGCCGGGCGCGGCGGCACGCGGCGCGGGTGCGCTCGTCGCGGGGTGGCTCCTGCTCGTCGTGCCCTACGGCCTCTTCAATTGGGCGGTGAGCGGGGTCATCTTTCCCAACACCTTCTACGCCAAGCAGCAGGAGTACGGCATCCTCCTAGCGACGGTGCCCCTGTGGCAGCGCTTGGCGACCCTGCTGTGGCAGCCCTGGATTGGCGGGCAGGCGCTCTTCCTGCTGGCGCTGCCCTGGCTCCCCTGGCGGCGGCTGGGCGGCGCTCGGTGGCTGCCGCTCGCCTGGGCACTCGGTATCGTGCTGCTCTACGCCCTGCGCCTGCCCGTCACTTACCAGCACGGGCGCTACCTCATGCCGACAGTGCCCATCTTCCTGCTCTACGGCGGCGCGGCCTTCGTCTACGCCCTGCGCCGCCTGCCCTCCCTCTGGCAGCGACCCCTCGCGGCGGGGGTGCTCGTCGCCTTCGCGCTCTTCGTGCTCCTGGGGGCGAGCGCCTACGGTCAGGACGTAGCCATCATCGAGTGCGAGATGGGCACGACGGCGCAGTGGGTCGCGGAGCACAGCGAGCCGGGCGACCTGATTGCCGCGCACGACATCGGGCGGCTCGGCTACGTGGCGCAGCGCCCCATCCTCGACTTCGCCGGGCTTGTCTCGCCGGAGACGATTCCTATCATCCGCGACGAGCAGGCCCTGCTGGACCTCGCGGACCAGCGCGGCGCGCGCTACCTTGTTACCTTCGCCGACTGGTACCCCACGATGATAGAGGACCCTCGCCTCGTGCCCGTCCACGCGACGGACTGCGCCGGAACATGGGCGGCGGGCGGCGAGCCAATGACCGTCTACGAGTTGCAACGGTAAGGCAACTTCAACGCAGGCGGGCAAGTGAGTAAAGAGGTGCGGCGATGGCAAAATGTGACAAACTACTCGAAAAGGCACACAATAACCCCAAAGGACTGCGCTTTACAGAGTTGGTGCAATTGGCCGAGTGCTACGGGTTCACCTTTGCGCGGCAAAAGGGTAGCCATCGGAGCTACAAGCGTGCTGGCTTCCCCAAACTGCTGAACCTGCAACCAGAGCAGGGCGGGATGGCAAAGAAGTATCAGGTATTGGAATTGCTCGGCTACATCGAAGAACTGTCCGAGGAATGAGGAGGAGCGATGCACCGCTATAACTTTACGGTCCAGTGGAGCGACGACGATGAATGCTATATCGCTAGAATCGTAGGGTTCCCTGGCGTGGCCGCGCACGGCGACACCCCCGACGATGCTCTTAAAGAGGTGCAGGTCTCCCTCGAACTGGCTATAGAAGTGTATCTGGAGGAGGGGTGGGAACTACCTGAGCCACAGGTGCTAGCGCCTACAGCTTAAGCGGCGCGGCTTTGACATGGGTATGACTGACCTGATAGACTTTCAGGAGGAACGGGGAGAGAGGTAGACAGCGACCGGAGCGTAAGCAGGGCAGAGGCTGGCTTACAAAGTTTTGGGAAAGGTACTTATGCCACTTACATTAGAGCAGGAAGAGACGGCTAGGGCTTGGTTGCGAAAGAAGTCATGGTTTCGCTCTTGCCCGGAGTGTATGTCATTGCGTACTCGCTGGATATTTGGGGAGATACTGGCCGCTCCTGAACTCGCGCAGGATGGTTCAGCTACCGTCGAGTCCAGTATTCCCATGTTGCAAGTGATGTGCAGGAATTGCGGGTTTATTCGACTCTTTTCAGCCGTCAAAATGGGTATCATCAGTTGAATGGTTCCTACAACGCACGAATTACTACAACCCTCCCCGCAACCTTTGATACCGATGCAGGGGATATACTGGCATATAGCCTGCTGCATAGGACCGTATAGGGTTCAGGTCCGGTGATTGACCATTGTTAATCTTGCCGTTACCCACTTTGAGGTAGACAGGCCCTGAACCCTCAAGAACGAGCAAGTTCCCCTCATGTCATGCTGAACGAAGTGAAGCATCCACCCAGGATGCACCAATGAAGTACCTGCCGCCCATGCTCAACCCCTCGTTCCGCACCTCCCAGCTTGACCTACTCAAAACTGGGTAACTGCAAGCATTGTTAATGGGTTGACAATGTTTATCAACGGGAAGTATGATGTGCTCCTACTTGGTGTGAAGTGGGGCGAGCCATGAATCAGCTAGCACCCCGATGGGGCGAGTTAATTGAACGCGCCGAGGCGCAAGATGTACTGGCGGTAAGAGTGTCGGACGAGGAGGGACCGTTTGTCGTGATTATGGCTCCTGAAAAGTTCGATGCGTTGCTTGAGCAAATCGAGGACTTAGAGGATGCTGTAGCTGCGCTTCAAGCGCGGTCAGACCCGGAACCAGCGATTGGTTTTGATGAGTACCTATTGAGTCGAGGCGAACGTGTATCGCGTCACGCTGAAGAGGCCAGCACAGAAGAGATTAGACGGGTTGCAGGGTGACGCTTGGGAGGCGATAAGGGCTGCGATTCTCGCCTTGAGTGAAGACCCTAGACCGCACGGCCTCAAAAGACTAAAGCCCAGTGGCGCGTACCGCATCCGAGTTGGTGACTATCGAGTAATCTACGACATAGATGACTACGGCCAAGTCATTGAAGTGCTAGATATTGGGCACCGACGAGATATATACAGGCGGTTTGGACGATAGTAACCGTGCAACCCAGCGCCCCAACCAGGGCGCTTTTTCATCCCACTTGACCGTCCCCGCCTCCTCCGCTAACTTCGCTCCTCTGTACCCTCGTGAGGCGTGTAGGTGGGTTTAGTGGCAACCGAACTGAGACGCCGAGGCTTCCCTGCCGATGTATCGGACAAATTACAGATGGCTCCTGTTGGGAATCATTGTGCTAGGGGTTATTGCTCTTATTCTGGCAAATTCTGTCGAGCAAGGACGGAGACAGGCTCAAGCAAACGCGACCAGCACTGCTCGAATGCAAGCGGCAGAGCGACAGGTAGAACAATTGGAACAAGCTCTAATTGGTCGGTGGCGACGAGTGAATGGAGTTACAGCTGATCCCTATGACTACGGAGATGACTCTACTATTTACGACTTTGGGCTTGATGGAGTACTCACTTTCTCTGTATGGTCACCCACTAATGGCTGGATATCCTGTAATGGTACTTGGGAGATAATTGGACCCCCTGTAACCGCTCCTCAACTCAAGCTCCGCATCCATGAACAAGCTAATTGCAGTTTGGGAGGAGCTACAATTACCTTCGACGACAACCAAGAGCCTCCCAGACGACTAAATATGGAATGTGCTGGTGGCAGTAGAGCCACACACTGTGGGCCACTCGTTAGGGAAGAGTAATGCTGCAACCCCTCCTCCTCCGCTCCCTTTGCTCCACTAGAGAGGAGCGCCACCTATGAAGCGCCTGTTTATTGCCCTGCTTGCTCGCTCTGCTATTGAGTGCCGCAACCACGCACCACATTCCACTGCTTGACGCACCCATCGCCCACACCGCCTTTCCTAGTCCTAAATCTCCTTCCGGGGCTTGACTCCGCACGCCTGTTCGGGTATAATGCCCCATCTTGATTCACCCACTTCCATTGAAACTCAGGAGTAGAAAATGCTGGGCTTTGTGGCCGTTCTCTGTGTTCTTCGCTTAAAGCGCCTACTGTTGGTGTGCCTTTGTGGTGAAAATGCCGTTCTCCCCTGTCCTCCTTCATCGCTCCCTCGTCGCGTTCCTTCATGGAAGCTGCACGGTTCCTGCACGGAAGTCATCTACTTCATGCTTCGCTGGTGCGCGTTCCAGCCGCGATGTAAACCACCAAAATCGCCCATTTTCGCCCCTCCACGCCTCCTCCCTCTCTGTTGGGCGGCCTCCCAAGCATGACATGATTAATCGCGATGTCATGAAATGTACATATCTTTATCGTCAACCTCCATCTCCGCCCTCTGCGCCCCCGCCAAAACAGTTCCAATGTGGGAAATGCGGGGAGTTTATCAATCGCCTACCTCTCCACGCCCTTCGCCACTGGCCCTTGCCGCTCCACCGTCCACCGTCCACCGTCTACCGCCCGCCGCCTACCCGCCTATTCCTGTTGATTATGTGAACATGACGTGTTATACTCCTGGTACGGCCCGGTGCGGGTTTTCAAGATGCTGCATGAATCCCACTCCTTCCGCTTTGTCCCGGTCGCTGCGCGGCCACTTACGAATAAAGAGGTGAACTGTGGACCCCATCCGCGTGATGCTTGTGGAAGATCATCCCCTGTTCCGCCAGGGATTACGCCGGGTCATGGACAGCGCCCCCGACATCCAGATTATCGCCGAGGTCTCGGACGGCGGTGAGGTGATGGACCGGGTGCGTGAACTGATGCCCGACGTGATTCTCATGGACGTGAACATTCCCACCAAGAACGGGCTTGTCGTAGCGCGGGACGTGAAGGACGCCTTCAACAACATCCAGATAGTCATCTTGACAGCCTACTCCGACGAGGAGCAGATGTTCCACGCCATTCGCGCGGGCGCGTCGGCCTACTTTGCCAAAGACGTGCCCCCCGACGAGTTGATGGATGGGCTGCGCGCGGTCAAGAAGAACAACTACGTCATCGGCGGCGAGGTGATGAGCGAGCAGAAGATGGCCGCCTGGCTGCTGAAGCAGTTCGAGCAGCTTGCCATCCCCGGCGACGACAACGAAGACCTCTTCATTCCCCTCTCCCCCCGCGAGATGGAGATTCTTGTCTTTATCACCAAGGGCTACTCCAACAAGGAAGTCGCCTACCACCTCGGCATCAGCCGCCAGACCGTGAAGAACCACATGACCTCTATCCTGCGGAAGCTGGCCGTCAATGACCGCACCCAGGCGGCGGTTTACGCCCTGCGGCACGGCTGGATTCGCCTTCAAGACACCAAGTACGACCGCTAGGGTTCCATGAACAACAGCACCGACTTCCTGAGTCGCGTTCAGGAGTACATCGAGGATACCGACGCCGAGTTCCAGCGCACCCAGCAGGACCTGCGCGAGATTGACCTGCACATCCGCCAGAGCACGGCGGAGGTGGAGCAACTGGCGCAGCGCAACGCCCAGCTTCGCAGCCGCGTGGCGGCAATGGAGTCGAACCTGGAATCCTACCCCCGCGCCGAGATTCGCTCCCTGCTGAACGCCGAGCGGGAATCGCAGCTACGCCTCTTCATGATGCGGAGCCAGGTGGAGCACCTGCAAAACAGGCAGCGCACCCTCGAAAAGTATGTGGAAGAGTTGCAGCGCTTCCTTGAGCTATCGCAGTACCTTCCTTCCGCCGACGAGTTGGCCGAGCAAGGCGCGGCAGCAGAGCGGCGCGCCGGGCCTTCCATCGCGCCAACCGTCTCCCGCATCATCGAGGCGCAGGAGGAAGAGCGGCAGTCCCTCGCGCGGAACATGCACGATGGCCCGGCTCAATCGCTGACGAATCTCGTCCTGCACGCGGAAATTGTCGAGCGGCTGTTTGACTCAGACCCCGCCCGCGCCAAGCAGGAGTTGGGAAACCTCAAGAGCTTCGCCAACAGCACCTTCCAGAAAGTGCGCGACTTCATCTTCGAGTTGCGCCCCATGATGCTGGACGACCTGGGGCTGGCCCCCACCCTGCGCCGCTACCTGACCACCTTTGAGGAGAAGAACCGCGTCGCCGTTCACTTCCAGATGACGGGGCAGGAGCGGCGGCTCGCCCCGACCATCGAGATTACCCTCTTTCGCGCCGTGCAGGAGTTGGTGAACAACGCCATTCGCCACGCCCAGGCGACGCAGATTCAGGTCATCCTGGACTTGCAGGGAGAGATGGCAACCGTCATCGTCGAGGACAATGGCACGGGCGGCGAACTGAGCGAGCGGTCCAGCCACACCCGCAAGCTGATGACCACCGGCCTTGCCGCCATCGGCGAGCGCGTGGAGATGCTGAACGGAGAAGTCACCTTCGATAGCTCCGTCGGGCGCGGCACCCGCGTTACCATCCGCGTTCCCGTTGTCCTCGACAGCCAGACCCCCATTATCGCGTAGTTCCCCTCGGCGTGAGCAGGTCGTCCTGCTTCTGCCCACTGCCAGCCCCAATTTACCCCGTCCGGCACAGCACCCTGCCTCATAATAGAGACAGGGTGCTTTCTTTAGCTCACAGCCGACTCCCTCACTACGATGAGCCTCCCCTTTTGCTTTCCTTTCTCCCACTCAGAGGGGGACTAAAGTGCTGGTTACAAGCGCCCCGCCTTTCATTACAATGGGTGTTAGTAGCGCTTCCTTCACTCTGTACCGCAGCTTGGGACCATAGTCCCCTTGAGAAGAGGGGGAAGCGTCATAGAATAGAGATATCGGTCTTATTCAAGGAGTATTCTGCTATGCGTTCAGGTGGGCGTATCCTGATTATATTCGGTCTGCTGCTGGGGCTTCTCGCCGCAGCCGCGACACTCATCCTGCTCAGGAACTCCTCTGCCGCGCAGGCTGCCGGGGTGGTGGAGGACGTTCCCGCCGTCGAGATGGTCCAGGTCGTCGTGGCCTACCAGCCCATCGAGCCTTGGCAGCCCATCCCGGCAGACGCCATCGGCATCCGCGAGTATCCCGCCCCCGCGCCCGACGGAGCCATCCTGGAGAGCGGCGTTCAGCCCACTGCCAGTGACGCAGAGGCGGAGACGGCGAGCGTGGACGCCGCGGGTACCGACCAAGTTCCGGCCTCCGGCATGGAGTACGTCGTCGGGAAGATTTCCAACACCCGCATCTATCCGGGGCAGGTCATCGTTCAGAGCCAACTGATTGACAAAGACCTTGAGGAGCAGCGGCTGGGTCTGGGTGGGGAGGCGAGCTACATCATCCCCGACGGCAAAGTGGCGATAGCGATTCCGATTGACTCCATCTCCAGTGTCGCCGGGGCGCTCCGCTCCGGGGACCAGGTGGACATCATCGCCACCGTCGTACTGGAGACGCCCGAAGAGCAGGCACCCTCCGGCGAGGAAGGCACCCCTCAGACCGAGGAAGACCCCGATGTAACCCAACTCCTGCTACAGCGCGTGCAAATCCTGCGAGTGGGGGCGTGGACGCTGACGGCTGAGGACCAGCAGCAGGGGGAGAGCGCGGGCGGCGTCGTGACCATCATCGTGGACCCGCAACAGGCTCTGGAACTGAAGCACCTCCAGACAAACGCGCAATTCCAGTTCGTGCTGCGCTCCATCACGGATGAGACGGAATTCGTGACCGAGCCAGTTGACGACGACTACCTCATCGAAAAGTTCAACCTTCAACCCTAGTTTTGGGGCTGGTGCTAGCAACGGCTGATTGGGAACGGAGAAGCTATGAGCCAGGAAACGATTCGCGTCCTGCTGGTGGATGACATTGCCGATACGCGGGAGAATCTGAAAAAACTGCTCTTCTTTGAAGAGGACATCGTGGTCGTCGGCGCGGCGGGCACGGGCGAGGAAGGCATCGAACTCGCCAAGCAGTTGAATCCCGACATCGTCATAATGGACATCAATATGCCTGGGATTGATGGCATCACGGCGGCAGAGATTCTGACGCGCGAGCTTCCGGGCATCCAGATTATTATGATGAGCGTGCAGGGCGAGGCTGACTACCTGCGCCGCTCGATGCTCGCGGGGGCGCGAGAGTTCCTCATCAAGCCGCCCAGCGCCGAGCAGGTGATCACCAGCATCCGCCGCGTCTACGAGTTGGGCCGTGCCCAGCGCAGCCAGATGGCCGCGCAAAGCGTGCAGGCTCCAATTGTCGTGGTGCAGGAGGTACAGAGCGCCGCGCCCATTCAGGTGGCGGCCCGCTCCGCGCGGCACGGGAAGGTCGTCGCCATCTTTGGCTCCAAGGGTGGCGTCGGCACCAGCAGCATCGCCGTCAACCTCGCCATCGCCCTCCGGGAGCAGCAGCCCGACGCCCGCGTCGCCGTCGTGGACGGCAACACCGAGTTCGGCGACCTGAGCGTCCTGCTGAACCTGAATGCGGATCGCACCATTGTAGACCTGATTGACGTGGAGGAGTTGGAGACCCAGTACATCAATGATGTCTTCATCCCCCACGCAAGCGGCATCAAGGTGTTGCCCGGTTCGCCGCCGATGGAGGCAGAGCTGGTGACGAACGAGCAGATGCGGCGCGTCATCACAGCGTTGCGGCTGGAGTTCGACTTCATCGTCTTCGACACCCGTCCCACGTTCGGTGAGCCTATCCTGACCATCCTCGACGGTGCTGATTCCGTGGTGCTCGTGACGACGGCGGACATTCCCTCGATTCGCAACGCGCGTCTCTTCTTTGAGGTGGCGGAGCAGTTGAATTACCCGCCGGATAAGGTCAGGCTCGTGCTCAACAAGTACGAACCGCAGGGTAACGTCTCCTCGGCGGCGATTCAGGCCAGCATCAAGCACCCCATCGTGGTTGAGTTGCCGCGCGATGACCGTGCGGCCAGCAGCGCCATCCAGCAGGGCCTGCCCTACGTCATGGGCAACCCGCGCAGCCAACTGGCTCAAGGCACCGTAAAGCTCGCCCAGGCGCTCATCGGCGTGCAGGAAGAGCGTGCTTCCGAAGTGGAGCGAAAGGCCCCACGAGGCACGGCGACCCTTCAACCCATGCAGCAGCCCAAACGGGCCTTGTTCGGCAAGTTATTCAGTCGTTAAAGCCAAGGAGTAGCACATGAGCCTTCTACGTCGCATTGAAGGGCGTCAGGACGGCCAATCGGCCCAACCCCCGGCGGAGAGCGCCAATGGGAACGGAAATGGTACCGGGCAGATACGTCGAGCCGAAGAGATGCGCCTACGCCGCCAGCCTGTTGGGCCAATGCGGGACACGACGGGCGACCTGAAGAACCAGATTCAGACCCGCCTCGTAGCCGAACTCGACCCGCGCATGGACCTCTCCAAGCAGGACGAGGTGCGCCACATCATCCGGGAGATGTTCGAGAACATTCTCTCCCAGGAAGGGATGGTGCTGACGCGCCAGCAGCGCACGGCCATGTTCGAGCAGATTATCGCTGAGATTCTGGGCCTGGGGCCGATTCAACCCCTGTTGGAAGACCCCGATATTTCGGAAGTCATGGTCAATGGCCCCAGCCGCGTCTACATTGAAAAGAAGGGCAAGCTCATCCTCACGGATATCCGGTTCGAGAGCAACGAGCACGTCGCCCGCATCGTGGACCGCATCGTCTCGCCGATTGGCCGCCGCGTGGACGAATCCACTCCCTACGTGGACGCCCGCCTGCTGGACGGCTCCCGCGTGAACATCGTCATCCCACCGCTCGCCCTGAAGGGGCCGACTATCACCATCCGTAAGTTCTTCAAGGAGCGGCTACAGGCGGAAGACCTGATTCGCTTTGGTTCGGTGACGCCTGAAGGGATGGAGTTTCTGAAAGCGTGCGTGACGGGGCGACTGAACGTCGTCATCTCCGGCGGCACCGGCTCCGGTAAGACGACGCTGCTCAACGTCCTGTCCAGCTTCATTCCCAGCGACGAGCGTATCGTTACTATCGAGAACGCCGCCGAGCTTCAACTGCACCAGGATCACGTCGTCACGTTGGAAAGCCGCCCGCCCAACATCGAGGGGCGTGGCGAGGTGACGATTCAGCAATTGGTCATCAACTGCCTCCGTATGCGCCCCGACCGGGTAGTCGTCGGTGAGATTCGCGGCGGCGAGGCGCTGGACATGCTCCAGGCGATGAACACGGGCCACGACGGTTCGCTGACGACGGCGCACTCCAACGGGCCGCGCGACACCATCAGCCGTATCGAAACGATGTCGCTGATGGCGGGCATGGACCTGCCGCTTCGCGCCATCCGTGAGCAGATTTCGAGCGCGGTGGACCTCATCGTCCACCAGGAGCGCTTCCGCGACGGCAGCCGCCGCATCGTGGCGATTACGGAGGTGCAGGGGATGGAAGGTGATGTGATTACGACGGCGGACATCTTCGCCTTCCAGCAGACGGGCTATGAGAACGGCAAGGTTCTTGGTCGCCTGCGCCCGACAGGCATCCGCCCCAAGTTCATAGAGCGGTTAGAATCCCACGACATCCACCTGCCGCCGAACATCTTCGGCACGAAGAAGTACTAGCTCCCGGCGAGGCAGATCATGGCACTTTACGCGATTCCAGGGCTGCTGGCCCTCTCAATTATCACTTTCTTCGCGGGGCTGGCGCGCATCCTCACGAATCAGGGCGCGCAGATTGATGACCGCCTTGAACGGTACGCCGGGCGTGACGAGTACACCTTCGTCACTGGCAATGAAGAGGTGCTGGTCTACGGCGCGGAGGAAGCCAAGGCGAAGAGTGGGTTCCTCTCCAAGTGGCTGGAGAAGCGTGCCGCCCCCGACCACGAGAAATCTGTGGCGCTGCGGGACGAATTGGCCCGCGCGGACCTGAGGCTCAAGGTTTCCGAGTGGCAGATGGTGCAATTCATCACCATCCTCGCCACTGCCGGGGTGGGCTTTCTCATTTTCCGCAACTTGATTCTGGCGATATTAAGCGCGGTGCTGGGCTTATTCCTGCCGCGTTTCTTCCTCCGCCATCGGCAGAGCAAGCGGCTGGCGGCCTTCAATACCCGGTTGGCTGATGCGATTGTGATGCTGGCGAACTCCCTGCGCGCGGGCTACAGCCTGCTGCAAAGTATGGAGGTGTTGAGCCAGGAGATGCCTGAGCCGATTTCGGGCGAGTTCAACCGCGTGGTGCGCGAGGTGGGGCTGGGCCGCACGCAGCAGGAGGGGCTTAACAACCTGCTGCGGCGCATCCCTAGCGAAGACCTGGATATGATGGTGACGGCCATCAACGTGCAGCAGGAGGTCGGTGGTAATCTGGCGGAGATTCTCGACATTCTGGCCCACACCATCCGTGAGCGCGTTCGCATCCAGGGCGAGATTCGCGTTCTGGTCGCGCAGCAGATGTTGGCGGGCTACGTCATTACATTCCTGCCGGTAGCGCTCGCGGTTGTTCTCTTCCTGCTGAACCGCCAGTACATGTCCCGGCTGTACACCACCACCTGCGGCTGGATTATGATTGGTACTTCAATCCTGATGGTGGCGATGGGCTTCTTCGCTATCCAGAAGATTGTCAAGATTGAGGTGTAGGAGCGCATTATGGAATTCGTCATTGCCGGGTTGATGGGAGTCGCCGTCCTGATGGTGGTTAGCGGAATGGTCTATTCCCGCGCCACCGCGAAGGTGCTCGCGGAGCGGCTTGACCGTTACGGTGGCCGCGAGGCTGCCGCGCTCACGCTGGAGGAAGTCGAGCTTCGGGAACCGTTCTACGACCGCGTCATCAAGCCGCTCGCACAGCGTCTATCCAAGCTGGTGATGCGGTGGTTGCCGAACAACTCGCTGGCGAAGACGGAGTTGAAGCTGGCCCGCGCGGGGAACCCGAACGGCTGGGCGGCGGCTGATTTCTGGGGCGTCTGTGGACTGGGCGCGCTGATTGCGGGAGGGCTACCCTTTGTCCTCTTTATGACGACTGGCATGCCCCTGCCGCGCCTGATTAGTTATACGAGCCTCTTTATCGCGCTGGGCTTTAAG
>DASVVH010000627.1:0-8030 GCA_036386615.1 Ardenticatenaceae bacterium | reverse complement strand
GACCTGAACCTTGACGAGGTACACGGGAATCTGGGCGTCAAGCAGAGCGGCGCGGTGCGGCTGCGGTCAGTTCACGGCACCTTCGCCCTTAAAGATGTGGGCGAGGTTCAGGTGGAAGAGGTTCACGGGGACGTGAGCATCAGGAACGCGCGGCAGGTTCAACTTGACCGAGTCGAGGGAGACCTGGCGGTGAGCGAGGCGATGAGCGTGCTGGTGGATCAAATCAACGGGGACGCCTCGTTTAGCCGCATCGCGGGGGCCATCGAATTGGGCCGGGTGGAGGGCGACCTGTCTGTCACCGACGCGGCGGGCATGACGGCGGATCACGTCAATGGGGACGTGGCCCTTGCAAGTATTCGCGGCAAGGTGAACCTGGGCACGGTGGAAGGCGAGTTGTCCGTGTCGAACGTGCCGGAGCTTCACGCCGACCATGTGAATGGCGATGTGGCTGTCGCGGGCGTGCCGGGGGCGGTAAACCTGGGCATGGTCGAAGGGTCGCTTTCAGTGGCTACGCCCGGCTCGTCGCTGAACGCGGAGCACGTCAATGGGGATGTGGCGCTGAACGGAACGCTCCAGGATGGCGGCGAGTACACCATCCACGCGGAGGGAGCCGTCCGGGTGATGGTGGACGGCAACGTGCATTTCACCGTCCGCAGCGAGGGTGGGATCGAGCTGGGCGAGGGGTTGACGGTCACGCAGGACGCGGAGGGGACGATGGAAGGACATCTGGGCGACCCGGAGCGGGCGGCGCACCTCGTCATCGAGGCGAACGGAACGGTCTGCCTGAACAACCCTGAGTGCTTCGAGAGCCGCCACTTCCGGCACCGCCATCGCCACCATCACCGCCACCACCATCGCCGGGATCGCCAGTACGAGCGCGAGGTGGAGGCGGAGGTGCGGCAGGCGATGGCCGAGGCGCGCGCCGAGATGAAGCGGGCGCAGGAGACGCTGCGCGCGGAGATGAAGCGGGCAATGCGGGACGTGGACGCGGAGGTGGACGTGGGCAGGGTGGGCGATGTGGTTCGCAGCACAGTGCGGGATTTCGTCTCGGCGCTGCGCCCGATGGCCCCAATACCGCCAATACCGCCAGTTCCTCCGGTAGCGCCCGCGCCGCCGCAGCGCTCCGCCAGCGAGCGTAACACGCGAACCGAAGAGGTGATGACCATCCTTCGCATGTTGCAGGAGGGGCGCATCACGGCGGACCAGGCGGAGCAACTGATTCGCGCGCTGGACTGAGCGTGACACCATTCTCGTGTGACAGGCCCCTGTCCTCCACGCTCCGGGGGCCTGTCACGACTCCACAAACGCTCTCCTCAACCCCATAAAAAGTATGCTCTTCTCTGGCTGGCGAGGATTAGTGATTCTACATCTCTGGCTAAGAGATAATGCGGAGGCTCAGTAATTTAACTACCTAACCTATCAGACTATTTATCTTCGTTTGAGAGATGCTACAACGCTTCACATCATGGCCCGTTTGTGGCTGTGTCCCGGAGATCGCTATGAAGTAGTTGGAGTTGAAGGTGGAACTACATTAGTTGCAGTCACTTGCTTATTGTGATCCGGCGAATTTGAATCCCTGGGACTGTTGCTAGCGGTTAATGTCACTATAGGTGGTAGTGTGGTCTGCTGGTTCTTTATTTCCCTTACTCCAAAATACTGGATATTTAAAGTGTGAATCTCCGAGTATTTCAATGAAAAGTAATGCCCTATTATCTGGTAATACCTAGTAAGTGGATCAGATGTGTCGCCTTCCGCTCTGTCAGTGTCAAGCTTCCGTCTGTGTGCTTGCAATAATAAAACTCGGTCTAGGTTTCCGTCTTTGTCAAAATAGAACTCGTCCACGATTCCTCTGTAAAGGTAATCTCCTTGGCTATGGTGTACTACCGCCGTAAGATACACATTTATGCTTATGGAGTCCGGTGTTTCGGGCCATAATTCGCCTTTTTCTTTAAAGTCCAGTATCTCGCCCTTTAGCAGATAATACCAGGGATTATCATAGCGCAGTAGTCTGTGTTTTCGATCGAGCTTCCTGTTTCTTACTATGAAGTGTGCCAAAAACCCTACAGCGGCAGAAGACGCATACAGAGAAACAAAGTACAAGAATATCTGGCCGGGGAAATCAACAACTGAGCGTAATACTGAATCAAAGAACTCACCATCCGCCCCATAGCTCCCTATCAATAACATCAAAACTGACCTTAGATCAACATGGTATGCTGATACTCTGGGAGCGAAAAATGCCCATACGCCATGAAACAGTATTGCTATGATGAAGCTGTAGGCTATCCGATCTGGAAGAGGCTGGTTAATGGCGGGACTGTCCCAGCTTCCCATCCCCTTCCTATAGACATAGAGATAGATAATGCCTGGAAGAGCAATAGCAAAGAGGAAAAGCGCTGAGAAGGCAAGTACCATTTGCGAATTGTGAACAGCTCGTTCTTCTCTTGTTTTTTAGAACGTTACGTGGTAATGGCACTCTAAGCTTCTCAATCGGCCCAGATGAGAATACTGCCTAGCGCACCAGTTTGAAGATTAATGGCAGGCCGCTGTTCTGTTGATAAGCTTTTGTGAGTAGAGGGGCAGCACAAACTTAGCCTATTAGAAACTCGCTCGGCCATCTATACTCAGAAATTAGGAACCCCCTATTTTGCACGTCCTTCTACGCCTGAGTTCCTTGAGCTTATTGGCACATCATCCGTCTGCATTGTGCCGATAGAATAGACCTCATAGGTAGTATCGCCCACCTGTACCTGACCATTTCCACCACTAATCAACACTCTTTGTAGTTGCTTAGTACCCTCGGCGCTCTGAAGGATTTCCCTGACTTCTTTGGAGAGTGGAACTTGCATGATGGCTACTCCGCTGTCTAATCATTAATAGCTATCTTATGATACCAGTATTTTGTGCGAAATCAATACCAGCATTTTCTGATCAGTCGTGGCGTATCTACTTATCTCGTGCCGCTAGACTCGATGTAGATGAATCGCTGTCCCCTGTTTTAGGGCTTGTCCATGCAAGCCTCGGTTCAGGCTGTCCCATCTCCCTTGAAGAGCGGAGCGACACCCATGCTGAATTTCTCACACAATCCCGGCGGCTGGAGCAAGGACCTTGACCTGTTGGTCTCGCGGATGAGGGCGATTCACCCGAATCTTTACCATACACATGGCTTTGAGGTTTGGGCGGAAGCGATAGAGGAGTTCAAGGAGCGGCTGCCCAGTATGGCGTGGTATGAGATGGTGGCGGGGGTTCTCAGGCTGGCGGCGCTGGCGGGCGACGGGCACACGACTATCTTTGATATGCCGGAGCAGGGGCCGGGCTTCGACAGGCGCTATCCGGTTGATTGCTGGTGCTGCCCAGATGGGATGTATGTCACCCGAACGCTAGAGGGTTGTAGGGAACTATTCGGCGGACGAATCAAGTGCATGAACGGCTTTTTGGTGGAAGAGGTGATAGAGGCACTGCGGCCCTACATCTCGGCGGATAATGAGTTGTGGATGCTGTACCGAATGCCCGTCTATCTCCGCGTCCCCGGCATCCTCCACGCGGCGGGACTGTCGGAGAGCGTAGAGGCTCCTCTGGAACTGACCATCGTGGATGACGAGGGGTATCCCTCGACAATAGAAGTAGAGGCGATAGAGGCCGGAACTGAGCCGGATTGGTGCGCCACCGACGATAATGTTGATGCTGCGGCCCCGAAGCCGCTCTACAGGCGCAACGTCAGCCACTATACATTCGACTTCGATGAGGCGGAACAAGTTCTGTACGTGGACCATCGGCGGGTGCGTGATGCCGAGGACGAAACCCTCGCCGCCTTTAGCGAGCGCCTCTTTGATTTTGTTGACGCGCACCCCGTAGAGAAATTCGTGCTCGACATCCGCCAGAATGCAGGGGGAAACCTCAGCCTCAATCAACCCCTTGTGCATGGGCTTATCGCCAACAAGCGGCTGAACCAGCCGAGCAAGCTCTTCGTGATTATTGGCCGGGGCACCTTCTCGGCGACGATGCACCTCGCTTCCTATATCGAGCGGGAGACCCATGCGCTCTTCGTGGGCGAACCGACAGGCTCCACTCCCAACCACTACGGCGACCCGGAGCTAATTTGCCTGCCCCATACTGGCCTCACCCTCTTCTGCTCGACGGTCTTCTGGCAAAACTCCGAGCCTTGGGACGCGCGCCCCTGGCTCTTCCCGGACCTTCCCTCTCCGCTCGCGTTCGCCGATTACCTTCAACGCCGCGACCCCGCGCTGGAGGCGATTCGCTGCTACAAAGCGGGAGCCAATGGGGAGCGCCGTCTGCCCTGGACCATTTGGAGGCGGCCAGGTCAGGAACGAGCGTGGCCCGCTCTCGCGCAGATGGCCCGAATCAACCCTTAATTCAACACCCCGGAGTCTCCTATGGCTGCCCAAACCCTGCCTGCCCCGCGCGGCATGCGAACCTTCTATACCGTGTGGCTGGGCCAATTGGTCTCTCTCCTCGGCTCGTCTACTACCTCGTTCGCTATCGGCATCTGGCTCTTCACGGAGACGGGTTCCGTCACGGCGGTGGCGCTCGTCAACGTCTTCTACCTCGTGGCGGCGGCGGCTGCCTCGGTGGTCGCGGGGGCTGTAGTGGACCGTCACGACAGGCGCATGGTCATCATCGTCGCGGACACGGTGCAGGCACTCGCCTCGCTGGCGATTGGACTGCTCCTGCTCCTTGGCTGGTTTGAGGTGTGGGCCATCTACGTGGCGGTTGCCCTCTCCTCCGCCGCGCAGGCGTTTCAGGGTCCGGCGTGGGGGGCTTCCATCCCCATGATTGTGCCCAAGGAGCAGTTGGGGCGGGCGGCGGGGTTGGGGCGGTTGAATCAGGCGGTGGGGCGGCTGGCAGCGCCCGCGCTGGCCGGGGCGCTGCTTCTGACCATCGGTATCGGCGGCGTCATCCTCGTGGATTTCGCCACCTTCCTCTTCGCCATCACAGTCCTGTTCTTCGTGCGAATCCCGAACCCGCCGCCCAGCGCCGACACCTCTGCGGAGAAACGCAGTGTCCTGCGTGATATTCGGTTCGGCTGGCGCTACCTGTTGAGCCGCCAGGGGTTGCTCACCTTCATCATCATTGTCTCCCTGCTCAATCTCTTCCTGAACTTCGCGACGACGCTCACCGTGCCGATGGCGCTACTAATCGCCAACGAGGCGACGGTTGGCGTGATGATGTCTATCGAAAGTAGCGGGATGCTGGTTGGCACGCTCGTGATGAGCGCCTGGGGTGGGCCGAAACGGCGGCGCGTATGGCTTGTCCTGGCGATGATTATGGTCCAGGGGGCATCCCTCTTCATCATCGCGGCGCGTCCTTCAATCGTGTTGATGACGGTTGGCGGCTTCCTCATGATGCTCTGTTTTGCCCTCATCGGTACCAACATGGGCCCGGTCTTCCAGACGAAGGTGGCGCTGGACGTGCAGGGGCGCGTCTTCGCCACCTCCGCCTTCCTTTCCGTCATTCTGGAGCCGATGGGGCAGGTCGTCGTTGGCCCACTCACTGACCGGGTGTTCGAGCCGTTGATGGCGCGGGGCGGCGCGCTGGCCCCCGTGCTGGGGCCGCTCATCGGAGTCGGGCCGGGGCGCGGCATGGCCGTCGTCTTCTTCCTGATGGGAGCGTGCATCGTGGGGCTGGGGCTGTACGGCTTCCTGAACCCGCGCGTGCGGCTGCTGGAAGAGGAGCTACCTGACGTGCTGCCGAACGAGGCGGAAGTGGAGCGTGAGCGGGAAGAAGTGGCAGGTAGCGGGATGACGCCCGCCGTAGAATTCAGAGAGTAATACCAATTGAACATAGAGGTGGCACAAAATGGGAGGTCAGAGGAGCTATGAACTCCCTGGAGGGGAGTGGCGAAACTCGTAGCCGGGGGTGGAGCGGAGCGCAACCCCCGGCGGCACCCCAACCAGTTTGCGCCACTTTTACGATGAATTGGTATAAGGGCGAGGTCAAAGCTGGGGCTGTGTCAAAGCCACAAGACTTGTAATATATCTAACAGCCCCATAGCAGCTAGTTGTTGCTATACTGGCCGCTTATCGCTCGCCAGTACTGGCCGTTACTGGCCTATACTGGCCTCTGTGCCGTCCGGCCCCTAACTTGCCCCTCTCCTCTCCGGCGTCAAAGTCGCGCGCGTTCTGTCGTGGCATTCCTGTAGAATGAGGGCTGTTTCCTCAACACCCAGGAGCCTACAACGATGAGCGCACCCGAATCCACTATCACCCGACTTTCCTTACTGACGGACCAATACGATACCAGTTACGAGGCGCTACACGCCCGGTTGCAGGGGCTGACGGATGAGGAATACTTTTGGGAACCGGTGCCGGGCGGCTGGAGCATTCGCCGCCGGAATGAGGCTCGCACCCCTCATGTTGTTGGTAATGGGGAGTGGGTGATGGATTACGAGCGGGCCGAACTCGACCCTGCCCCTGTGAGCACGATTGCGTGGCGGTTGTGCCACGTTGTCTACTGGCAGCGCATGCGCTGCGACTATACCTTCGGTAGCAAGTCTCTGAAACGCGACGACCTGGAACTCCCTGCCTCGGCAGCCGACGCTCTCGCGTGGCTTGAGGAGTCACACCGCGCCTGGCGGGCGGGGCTGGCGAGCCTGAACGATGCTGACCTGGACATCGTGGGCCTGAGTTCCTATCCGGGTGGTTTGGACCCGACTCTGCCCTTTGGGGCCATCCTCTGGTGGACCAACCGGGAAATAATTCACCACGCGGGGGAGATTGGGCTTCTGCGTGACCTGTGGGCCTGGCAGGGTCGAAGTGGGGGGTAAAGACTGCCCCCCTAGCGGCGGGTGATGGACTCGTATAGCGCCTCGGCGCGTTCCGCCTGGATGGGCCAATCGAAGCGCGTGGCGAGGCGCTGCTGCCCCGTGCGGCCCATAATGGCGGCGAACTCCGGGTCGCGGAGCAGGCGCAGCGTGGCGGAGACGAACGCCGCGTCGTCGCCGGACGGGACGAGCAGGCCGCCCACGTCGCCCGTGAGGTACTCGGCCACCTGGCCCACCGCCTCGCCCACCACCGGAAGGCCCGCTTGCATGTAGTCTGCCAATTTAACGGGGCACTTGGCGCGATTTACGAGCGTGTCACTCATCGGGTAGAGCGCCACGCGCGCGAGGGCGAAGTAAGCGCGCAGCCGTTCCATCGGTTGAAAGCCAACGTCCAAAATGCTGTTCGATACCCCCAGCGTTTCCAGTTCCGCGTGAAAGCGGACCTCCTCGCCGTGCAAGCCTTTGCCGACCACCAGCAAGCGCGCCTCTGGCAACTCGGCCACGACTCGCGCCCAGCGCCGCGCCAGTTGCGCCTCATCAAACTCCCAGAAGCGGGTAAAGAGGAGCGCGACTGGCGCACCAGTTGGCAGGCCAAGCGCTTCGCGTAGGGATTCGACTTCGGTGGGGTCGGGAGGAGTGGAGACGATACCAGGGCCATTCGGCAGGTAGGCAAGGCGCGAGGGCGATACGCCCATGCTGAGGACGATGCTTTCGAGGGCACGGCTGGCGACGGTCACGGCGTCGGCGTGGCGCAGTTCCCACTGCTCCTGCCACGCGAAGAGCCGTTTCTGGAGGGGCGTATAGCCGGAGAGGTCGTTCCAGCCGCCCGGCCCCTCCCAATCGTCAGTGTCCATGACGATGTGGGCGAGTGTGGCATCTACGCGCCGAAAGGCCCGCCAGAGAAGGCCCAGGAAGGCCGGGTACGCCTTGGGTTTGAAGAGGTGGAGCACGTCGGGCCTCTCAGCCCGCGCCGCGCGAAGCAGGCGCAGGGTGAGCAGTGGCACGTCAAGGGCCGCGCGGTCTGGGACGCGAAGGTGGCGCACCTGCACGCCGCCCTGCTCGAAGCTCTGTCCGCTCGTTGCGCGGTCATCCCAAGGTGGTACGAGCAGCGTGACCTGATGGCCGCGCGCGGCGAGCGCCTGGCCCAGAGGCAGCGCCCGCACGCTTGCCGTTCCTCTGGGGCGCAGCCCGAAGGGAGTTGCCATTACAATCTTCATCGCGCTTCCCGTTCAGCTACGAGTTCCAGGAG
>DASVVH010000626.1:0-4167 GCA_036386615.1 Ardenticatenaceae bacterium | reverse complement strand
CGCGTGGCGGAAATCCATCTCGTGGTCCGTCAACAGACAGAGGCGAATCTTGCCGTCCGCCGTCAACCGCAGGCGGTTGCAGTCGTCGCAGTACGGCTCACTGACGGGGTTGATGAAGCCCACCTGTCCCCGCGCGCCCGCAAGCCTGTACATCCGCGCCTCGCCCACCAGTTCACCCGCGTTGAGCACCTCAAGCGGCCCATGAACCGCCTCGATGCGCGCCATTGTCTCGCTGTTCGGGATGTAGCCGCGAATCGCCTCGTTCGCCTGAATGCCGAGCGGCATCGCCTCGATGAAGCGAACGTGCCAGCCATTTTCGAGCGTCAGCGCTGCCAACTCTGCCACGTCCCCATCGTTGT
Source organism: Ardenticatenaceae bacterium (assembly GCA_036386615.1). GTDB lineage: Bacteria > Chloroflexota > Anaerolineae > Ardenticatenales > Ardenticatenaceae > DASVVH01. The sequence continues at coordinate 3,808 of DASVVH010000626.1, read as the reverse complement.
AACCCTTCAGCACGACCGCGTTCAGCTTCACGGGCGTCAGCCCCGCCTCCTCGGCGGCGCGAATGCCCGCCAGCGCGTCGTCCACCTCGCCCCCGCGCATCAGCCGCTTGAAGTTCTCGGAGTGAACCGTGTCTACGTGAATGTTGACCCGCGTCAGCCCTGCCTGCTTGAGCGGCACCGCCAACTCCGGCAGCAGGATACCATTCGTCGTCATCGCCAGCGTGCGGAGGCCCGGAATCCGCGCCAGCCGCTCCACAATCTCGATGAGGTCGGGGCGCAGGGTCGGCTCCCCACCCGTCAGCCGCACCTTCTCGAACCCTACGCGCACGGCGGCGCGTGCAATCTCCTCGATTTCTTCAGGCGTGAGGAGGTCGGCGCGCGGCACGAAGGTGAGACCGTGCAGCGGCATACAATAGACGCACCGCAGATTGCAGTGGTCTATCAGGGAGATGCGGAGGTAATCAACCCGCCGCCCAAACTGGTCGCGCAGGGACTGCGCCGTCCACGTTTCCTGTATCTGATTACGTACCCGAACTGGTGTCTCTATCATATTGAGAATTCTAGTTTCTTTACTGATTTGGTCAACTATTTGTATGGCTACTTTCCTAATATAACGAGAGCAGAGGCCGGGGAGCACCATAGCGCCCCATCCTCTGCTCTCACCTCTGTTGTAATGTTTTTCTTTATCTTCTACCGGATTACAGGCGAATCACCGTGTTGCAATAGTCGCAGGTAATGCTCGTCTGCCCGCGCACAACATCCGTCGCCAGTGCCGCCCCACAAGTCGGGCAAATCGTCGGAGCCTGACTCGCCGCGCTCTCAGTCGCCGTCTCCTCCGCCGCTCCCGCGACGCGCTCCCGGTCAATCTCCCCCACCCGCACGCGGTTAATCAACTGGACCCACGCCTCGTTCTTCGCCCCATCCAGCAGTTGCAAGATGGCCGACTCGACGGGTGCCTCGCCCGCGAACTGAAGGTGCAGCAACTCGCGGGATGAGAGGAACTTGCGCGTATCCTCCGCCTCCACCTTCTCCACCCAGCCCACCAGCACCGTCAACTGGCACTCCTGCACCATCTCGCTGGCAGTCGTGATGAAGAGAATCTTCTTCGTCGCCACCTTCTCCTTCCGCTCGAAGATGAGCCGCGCGTCCGTCAGGTAAAGCACGCCCTCCATCCCCTCGTCGCCGTCCGCCTTTTCCAGCAGCTTCGCCTTGCACGCCACCACCAGATCCTCGCCCTGCAAGAAATCAAAGCACGCCTCGTTCGCCTGCTCGAAGGCCCACTTAATCTGGTCCAACTGCTCCCGCGTCTGCTGGATGGTCTGCGACACGTCCGAATAGCGATTGCTGAGTGCCGTCCGCGCCGAGGACGCCTTGCTGCTCAACGAGCGCACCGACCCCTCCGCGCGCCCCACCATCGCCCGGTTGCCGCCCAGCGCCTGCCGCAGGTAACGCTCCGTCTCGTCAGCCTCCTTCGCCAAGTCGTCGCTGAAGCGGTTCACGTCAGCGTCCATCTCGTCGTAGAGAGACTCCCATTTCGTCGTCAGCACGCTAATCTTGTTTTCCAGGAAGCTGCCGAAGACGTACTTCTGCATCCGCAGCGCCTCCAGGTCCGACGCCAGCCCCAGCAGCGTCCCCTCGACCCGCCCCATGTCGTCGTAAACGCTGGACAACATGATGTCGTCCTGAAGATTGTCGAAATCCGTCTGGAGCGTTTGCAGCTTCGTCTGCGTCTCCTGGTCCAGCGAGGCCACCGCTACGGCAGGCCGCGCAGCATTGGCGCGCCGCGCGTTCCACTGCTGCTGCTTTGCCTTCACCTCGTTGCGCTTGCTCTGGAACAACTCTGCCTTCGCCGGACTCAACGGGCGAACCGCGCCCTTCGTCACACTCGGCGTGGGCCGTGCAGGCGTTGCTGGCCTCGTCCCCGCTGTAGCGGGCTTCGTCGGCTTGCTGCCCGTCTTCGCCCCCGAAGCCGCCGGAGCAGCAGGAGTTGTCTGCGACTTGCCGCCCGTTTTCGCCGCCGGAGCCGGAGTTGCCTGCGGCTTGCTGCTCCCCTTGGCGACCGGAGCCGGTTTGGCGGGCTTGCTGACCTCCTCGGCCTGAGAAGCAGATTGCGCGGGCTTCGTCGGCTTATTGACAGGCTTGCCAGCCGCAGGCTTGCTCGTCGCGGTGGGCTTATTGGGCTTGGCGGGCTTCTTCGGGTTCATCTTCCCTCCTCAGGTGGTCAGCATCAGCAAGTCCCCCGGTTGAATACAACCTGGGCACTTCCCGCATAACATTATCGCTGCTGGTTCGTTCAAAATATAGAGCCTCTACCTCGCAATGGCAATTCGTTCACAGACAAACGCCCGCGTTGTCCGGACCGGAGCACTATTGAATTTTGGCGATAGGCCGCAGATAGTGTATCGTGTGCCCGAATCCTGCTAAACTCTATGATTGAAAGCTCTCCCGCGTCAGCCCGTATATACGCATTCTAACATCATGCATCCGACCCGATACCTTGCCATCATACTCTTCATTGCCCTCATAACCCTCACGGGCAGCTATAACCCTACCCTCGCAACCTCCCCGCGTGATTCGGCGAGACTACCTTCCTCGCCCGCCCTGCAATCTGAGGCGACGGCCACGCCTGCCCCCACCATTCCCGGCGAAGCACCTTCCGGCAATAGCGGCGGAATATCCTCAGTTATCCGGCTCCCCATCATCCTTGTGCGCGCGCTCGCCCCTCACCTGCCGCCCCAGGAACAATCCGTCACCCAAATCCCCCTTTCGGGTCCGGTAAGCGAGACCAGGGCCGAGGTATCGGGCATGGCCTGGTACGGCGACCACCTGATTCTTCTCCCCCAGTACCCGGGCCGCTTCGCCAATGGCGACGATGGCCGCCTCTTCGCCCTCCCCAAAGCAGACATTCGCGCCTTCCTCGATGGCAGCCTCGCAGGCCCCCTCACGCCGAGGGAGATTCCACTCGTCGCCCCCGGCCTGGCGGAAAGCATCACCAACTTCGAGGGCTACGAAGCCATTACCTTTGTAGACGACCGCGCCTTCCTCACCGTCGAATCCGGGGCTGGAGACCCCATGATGGGCTACATGGTCTCAGGCCAGATAGCATCTAATCTCAGCGAACTGCGCCTGGACCCCGCCACCCGCGTAGAACTCCCCCCCGCCGACAGCCACAGCAACATGACCGACGAAACACTCGTCGCGGCGGGTGACCGCCTCTTTACCATCTACGAGGTAAATGGCCCTGGCTACAACGAGGAGCCTGAGATTCACCTCTTCGACCTCTCCTCGAACCTCCTCGGCACACGTCCCTTCCCGGCCATTGAATACCGCGTCACCGATGCCACCGAGATAGACAGCCAGGGTCGGTTCTGGGCGCTCAACATATACTGGCGCGGCGATAGCAGGCAGAACCCCATCCCCGATGCACTCGCCATTCAGCACGGTCAGGGGCCAACGCACGCCCGCTACCGTCTTGTCGAGCGCCTCCTACAATTCCGCTGGACCGGGAGCCGCGTCGAACTCACGGGTCAGCCACCCATCCAGCTAGAACTCACTGGCGAGGAACACAACTGGGAAGGGCTGGTTCGCCTGGACGACCGGGGCTTCCTGCTCGTCACCGACGAGGTTCCCGGCACCATCCTCGGCTTCGTGCGGAAGCCGTGACCCTTGCTCTGCCACCACTGACATAGTATACTCCAGCAAGCGCAGGGTTGACTCGATAACGGCCCTGTAACCTCAAGGTCTACCGCCCTGACCCAGGAGCGTTTCTACCAAGAACGCTCTTTTGCCTGTTCAACGAGCATCGCTG
>DASVVH010000625.1:0-10701 GCA_036386615.1 Ardenticatenaceae bacterium | reverse complement strand
GGGCTTCCGCCGCAAGGAGGTTGGCTTGCACCACATCGCTGACGTAGACGAAGTCGCGCGTCTGCAAGCCATCGCCGCGCAGGGTTGGCGGCTCGCCGCGCGCCATCCTTGAGAGGAAGATGGGGATGACCGCCGAATAGGGGGAGGCGGGGTCCTGGCGAGGGCCGAAGACGTTAAAGTAGCGCAGAGCGATTGTAGGGAGTCCGTAGAGCTTGGTAAACGCCTCGCAGTAGTGCTCGTCGGCCAGTTTGGAGACGGCGTAGGGGGATAGCGGCTCCGGCAGCATCGTTTCGACTTTGGGCAGCACGGGGTTGTCGCCGTAGATGGCGGCAGAGGAGGCGAGCACGACGCGCCGCGCACCCGCGTCCCGCGCTGCCACCAGGACGTTGAGCGTGCCCGTCACGTTCATCTCGTTTGCCAGTACGGGGTCTTCGACGGAGGCGGGGACGGAGACGAGCGCGGCCTCGTGAAAGACGACCTCAACACCACGCGCCGCCGCGCTAACTGTTTCCATCGAGCGGATGTCGCCCTCAATGAACTCGATGTCGTTCATGAGGTGCTGAACGTTGGAGCGCCGCCCTGTGGAGAGGTTGTCGAGGACGCGAACGGTGATACCGCGTTCCAGCAGGGCTTCGACGAGGTTGGAGCCGATGAAGCCCGCGCCGCCTGTGACGAGATAGGTTGGCAAGTGGAGTCTCCCTTGGTGGACGACCGACGACTGACGACCGCTAACGACTTAACGGGGAACGGTGATTATTGTGGCGGGTGGATGACCCGCGCGCCGTCGGTGGCCTCGCAGACGTAGACGCTGGCGGTGAGTCCGGTAGCGTCGTTGTACTGAGAGGCGACGGATTGGGCGAAGTCGTGGGCAGCGGGGGCGCGAACGAGGGCGACGGCACAGCCACCGAAGCCCGCGCCGGTCATACGCGCGCCATAACAGGTTTCCTGCCCCTGGGCGATTTCCACGATGGTGTTGAGCGCGGCGCTGGAGACCTCAAAGTCGTCGCGCAGGCTGCGGTGGCTCTCGTTCATGAGGTGGCCGAGCCGAGCCGCGTCACCCTGCTGCATGGCGTCCGCCGCTTGCAGCGTGCGCTCGTTTTCCGTGACGACGTGGCGGGCGCGGCGGCGCGTCACGTCGTCCAGCTCGTCGGCGCGGGCCTCGAATTCGTCCACGCTCACGTCGCGCAGGGCGGAGACGCCGAAGAAGCGGGCGGCGGTCTCGCACTGCTCGCGCCGCTCGTTGTAGGCGGAGCCGACCAGCCCGCGCCGCGTGCTGGTGTCCAGCACGACGACTTTGGTATCCGAGGGCAGGGGGGCGCTGCGCGTCTCAAGCGAGCGGCAATCAATCAGCAGGGCGTGGCCCGCCTCACCCGTCGCGGAAATCATCTGATCCATAATGCCGGAGTTGACGCCGACCCATGCGTTTTCCGCGCGCTGGCCCAACAGGGCCATGCGGGGCGCGTCCCACTCGAGAGCGGAGACGGCGGCAAAGGTCCGCGCAACGGCCATTTCGAGTGCCGCCGACGAGGAGAGGCCCGCGCCAATGGGCACGTCACCGGAGACGACGCCCTCCCAGCCTTGCAGGGCGTATCCCGCCTCTTGCAGCGCCCAGGCGACGCCTTTGATGTACTCGCCCCAACTCTGCTCGCGCTCGCCGGGGTCGGGCGAACTCTGCTGAAGGTGGGCCAGTTCTGCTTCCAGGGTGTCGTCAAAGTCAAGGGAGTGGAGCACTACTCGCCCGTCGTCGCGGTGGCGCAGGGCAATCCAGGCGGCGCGGTCAATCGCCATCGGGAGGACGAAGCCATCGTTGTAGTCGGTGTGCTCGCCTATGAGGTTCACGCGGCCCGGCGCGCGAACGATGAAGGCGGGAAATTCGCCGTAAAGCTGCTGGAAGTGTGTTGTGACACGCTCCTGTAGAGACATGGGAACTCCTGCGGGATGCGGAAGACAATTAAAAATGCAAAATTAAAAATGACGGCGTACAGTGAAGCTCTCTAGGGTGTGACTGGGCTTTCTGACACAACTGATGTAAACATCTCTGTGGCTTTTTGTCATTCGCAGTTCATTTTGAATTTTGAATTTTTAATTTTGCATTTGTTTGTAGTGGGTTTCGGGCTGCTCGCGGAGGCGGGCGGCGGCCTGCTCGGCGGTGAGGTCGCGCTGGGCCTCGCCCAGCATCTCGTAGCCTACCATGAATTTCCGCACGGTGGCGGAGCGCAGGAGCGGCGGGTAGAAGTGGGCGTGTAGCTGCCAGTGCGGGTAATCGCCGCCGTCGGTAGGTGCGCCGTGCCAGCCCATCGAGTAGGGGAAGGAGACCTCAAAGAGATTGTCGTAGCGGGTGAGGAGCCGCTTGAGCACGTCGGCCAGGGCGTCCCGCTCGGCATCGTTCAGGTCGGGCATCCGCAGGACGTGGCGACGCGGCATGAGGAGGATTTCAAAGGGCCAGACGGCCCAGTAGGGCACCACCGCCAGCCAGTGCTCGTTCTCGACGACGACACGTTCTCCCTGTTCCGCCTCTACACGAACGTAATCCAACAGGAGGGGCGAGCCGTGCTCCTCGTAGTAGGCACGCTGCTGGCGCTCCTCTTTGGTCGGCTCGTTGGGCAGGTGCTCCTGCGCCCAGACCTGCCCGTGCGGGTGCGGGTTGGACGCGCCCATCGCGTGACCCTTGTTCTCGAACAACTGCACCCAACGGTAGCGCTGCCCCAGGTCGGTTATCTGCTCCGCCCACACGTCTACCACGCTGCGAATCTCTTGCAGTTCCATCTCCGGCAGGGTGAGGTTGTGGCGCGGGGAGAAGATGATGACGCGGCTGGTGCCCTGCTCGCTCTCGGCTTGCAGCAGAGGGTTGGAGGCGACAGTTGCCTCTGGGGTGTCGGGCAGCAGGGCGGCAAAGTCGTTGGTGAATACGAAGGTGCCCGTGTAATCAGGGTTGTGCTCGCCGCCCGCGCGCTCGTTGCCGGGGCAGAGATAGCATTTCGGGTCGTAGGCGGGCCGCTCGTCGGGGGGAGGCGTCTCGCGCTGGCCCTGCCAGGGGCGCTTCGTGCGGTGAGGCGAGACGAGCAACCATTCTCCCGTCAGAGCGTTGTAGCGGCGGTGGGGGTGTTCAGTCGGGATGAATTGGTCTGACATTCGATGGTTCTCCGGGGCGGTGAGGAACAAGAGCACTAGCTGTGCCAATCATGAGAGTTCTCCCGATTCGTGTCAATCCTGACAGGGGTGCGTTAACAGGGCTGTGTCAACGTAGCGCGGCTTGTGATATATCTAATACCTAAATAGCAAATACTTGTCACTATACTGGCCGCTTATCGCTCGCTAGTACTGGCCGTTACTGGCCTATACTGGCCTCTATGGCCTCCCGCCCCTTTCTCGCTCGCTTTCCTCCTTCCCCTCTCCCACTTTGACACAGCCCTGGGGCGCGTTAAAGGACGGCTTCAGTACCTTACGCTGCCGCAAATGACCTCTAACCTACCAGAGGGCGTCGCGGGGCTGGGTGCGGTCCTCGGTCTCGACGAGGGCATCGAGCAGGAATTCCTGTAGCTCGACGCGAATCTGGAAGTGGCCCGCATCATTTCAGAGGTTATTCAATTCTTGCGGGTCCAGCCGGAGGTTGTAGAGTTCGCCTGTTCGGGGGCGCGTGGTGGCTGGCGCGCCGTGATAGACGACCAGCTTGTAGTCGCCTCTGCGTAACATGGTGAGATGGACAGGCGGGTCGTAGGGATGCCCACTGTTGCGATAGGAAGAGAGCGCCCAGCCACGCGGCTGGGCGTCCTCGTCGCCGCGCGCAAGGGGCAGCAGGCTTTGGGCCTGATGGCGCGGCAGGGGCGGCAGAGCCGCCGCGTCGAGGAGGGTGGGGCAGAGGTCCATCCACTGCACCAACTCCGGGCAGCGCGTTCCTGCCGGAAGCTGGCCGGGCCAGCGCAGGATAAGCGGCACGCGCACGGCACCCTCGTACATCATCGGCCCCTTGAGAAGCAGGTTGTGGTCGCCCAGCATCTCGCCGTGATCGCTCGTGAAGATGACGAGGGTTTGCTCTCGCAGGCCCAGGCCGTTCAGGGTATCGAGGATGCGCTTTACCGCGTCATCTATCAGCGTGACCATCGCGTAGTAGGTTCGCACAATCTCCTGAATTCCGGCGGCGGAGTAGGTGGTGAAGCCGGGTTCATGGCCCGCGTAGCTGGCGCGCGAGGCGTCGGTTTGGATGGGCGGCTTCGTCGCCAGTTCGCCGGGCTGGCCGATGGGGCGGGGCAGGGCCTCAGGGTCGTACAGGTTCAGGTAGTCGTCCGGCGCGCCAAAAGGATGGTGCGGGTCGAAGAAGTTAGTGAAGAGAAAGAATGGTTTTGCGGGGTCGCGGGCGGATTGGAGAAATTCGGTGGCCTTCTCCGCGACCCAATGGCTGTATTGAGCCTCAGTGGGCAGAGTTTCAAAGCGGACAGGATTCTGCGGGTCTTTGGCTGCGGCTAGCCAGTGCGGGAAGCGCTCTTCCAGCCATTGATGATAGGCGTTCTGGGGCGCGGTGTGATAGGGGTCGTGGGACCACTGAAAGTAGCGGAAGCCATCATTGCGGCGCGGCTCGCTGCGGCCCCCGAAATCCGCCGCGAGATGCAGTTTGCCAATCAGCCCGCAATCGTAGCCCGCGTCGGCCAGGGCGCGGCTGAAAAGCTGCTCGTCCGGGGCCAGGGCGACGCCATTGGCCCACAATCCATGAGCCGAGGGGTAGCGTCCGGTGACGAGGCTGGCACGCGAGGGGGCGCAGACGGGATTCTGGACGTAGCAGCGCTCGAACAGGACGCCCTCCGTCGCAAGCGTGTCAATCGTGGGCGTGATAATCTGCTCGTTGCCGTAACAGCCAAGCGCGTCGTAGCGCTGCTGGTCGGTGCAGATGAAGAGGATGTTTGGTCGCGCCGGGGCTGCCATGTCGTCCTTACTGAATAGTACCCTGAAGGAGCATGAAGTCGGTGCTGCTGTCGTTGGGGTGGAAGGCGAGGATAGCGCGCTGCTCGCCGCGATGGTAACGGCGGACGAAGCCGCCGTTGCCGAATTCAAGCACGTCAACGAGGCTCCAGCCGAAGCGGTCCAGTTCGGTCTGGTAGTAGTCAATGGTATCAATGAGGGGTTGGTCTACTGTGAAGAAGGCAATGGTGGGGTTCTGGACGGTGCCCCGGTGGACCTGAGCCATCTGGGACAGTGCGAGGAGCAGTTGCTCTTCGGGTATCTCGGCGGCACTGGGGATGACGGGAATGTCGCCAATGGTTGGCCCTTCGGGTTCGGGGGGCGGGCCACTGTTGCAGGCCGCCAGAAGCAGCACGAGGAGGAAGAGGGGCAAGAGGTAGGCGCTTCTTCCCCTGAGTTGAATAGGTTGGGCCGAGAGGGTGTATTTCACGGTCGCCTCAGGAAGCGGAGGATTTCTTGTTCAAAGGCATCGCGCCGCCAGCCCTCGGTGCCCATGAAGTGAGTCGCGTGGGGCACGACCCAGAGGGCCGTGTTGGGGAGGGTGTGGTACATCGCCACCATATCTTCGAGCGGCACAACGGGGTCGCGGTCCCCCGTGATGAGGAGCGTGGGCTGAGTAATGGTGGCGAGGTCGCCCAGGTCGTGAGCGTGCTCGGTGGTGGCGGGGTCAAAGGCGGCGGCGACTTTGCGCGTCACGTCTACCCAGGCATCGGGGCCGCCCTGGGGTTGGTGCTGCTCGCTCATCCACGTATCCAGCCGCCACTGCCGCCACGTCTCCGGCTCGGCCATTCGCAGGACGCCCTCGTGAACGGCGGCGCTGCTGCGGTAGCTGGTGCGGAAGACGACGAGTTTGCTGACCCGCTCCGGCGCGGTGAGCGCCAGCCAGAGAGCAACCGCGCCGCCCATCGAGGAGCCGATGAGGTGCGCGCTCTCGATGCCGAGATGGTCCAGCACCTCCAGAGTCGCGTCGGCCATCTCGCTGATGGAGAAGGCGGGCCCGTTCGGGCTGGCACCATGCCCCAGCGCCGAGGGCACGACGAGGTGGAACTGTTTGGACCACGTTTCGAGAAAGGGGTCCCACTCGCGGCGCGTCATACCCCCGGCGTGGAGGAGCAGGAGCGCGGGGCGGGTGGAATCGCCGTGTGTTGAATAATCAAGCATGTTGGGTTTGGAGGGCGGAGGCGGAATTTGGATTGAGCCTGTAGATTGTACTCGCTCAACCGGATTTTGTCGTGGCTAGCGGTTATGGCTCTGCATGAGTTGGTTCAACCGAGTGGAGAAAACCCTCGCCCCGCAGAGGTTCAGATGGTCAGTATTGAGGAAGAGGCGCGCATCAGAAATCAACTCTTCATCTGCCGAGAGATCGTAGTACTCCACGCCGTACTCTTGCTGCAACCTGCCCATTATCTGCTTCATCTCTTCAATCATCGCGGGGTCGGATAGTTTTATATAGGACTCGTAATAGGGTGGCGTGTAGAAGACAACCCTGATGTCACGCTCCTGTAGAAACCGGATTAACTCGACGGTAGTATGGTAGGTATCTCTTTGAAGATGAGTATTGCCAGCAGCCATCGTGCTCATCCTGCCCCGGTAGGCTGCAACGTCCCTCTCTGCCGCCTCTGCCAGCTCTTCATCGCTCAGGAGAGTACATTCAACGAAGCGCGTGTTAAGGTCTTGGCCGTCTGTCTCTCGCCTGAATCGGTCTGCCTGGGGAGGGACTTCGCGCCCCACCAACAGCCCACGAAAGACGTTCTTCCAGTGGTCGGCGCGAATCAGGTAATCGAAAGGGAAGACCGAGCGAAGTTTGCCAAGCATGAAATTATCGAGGTCGCCGGGGAGAGGGGTCGCGGCTGGTAGAATGGAATACATCTCCTGGCGGATAAACTCGCGCTCAGGGTCCGCGCCATTGTCCCACCTGAACAGACCATAGGAGGTGGAGATGTAAACGGTATGGACGTTCGGAAGCGAGGGGACGAGCGCCTCTAACTGGTAGCGGGCTTCAAAGAGATCACCCGAAGGTCGCCAGAGATGATAACCCCTCTGGCCCAGAGTCTCGAAATCTAATGCCAGACTGTGAGAGTTGCCGACGGAGAGCGCCTCTATCTCGTCGGCCTGCTCCCGAAGCTGCCTTACCTGGAGTTGATAATCCGCGTACTCATTTGACACGGAATCGGGCCAGATGGCATGGGCAGCATAGGCCAGGGCTGCCGCAAGCGCGAAGCCGATGGAGAGAAATAGCGCAGCTTTGAGCGCGAACCGTTTTATCATCAGAACCGGAAATAGATGAACTCGGTCCTACCGAACTGCCCAAAGATGAGAATCCCGAAGAGCAACAGGTAGTAAGCAGACCACCTGACCCAGACAGGATGCCGCGAGAGGTTCATCTGAGGAAGACCGCGCTCCTGGACGAAGTGAACGAGTTCGAGGATGGCGATAGCCAGAATGGCGACGGCAAACTCATACGCCCCCAACGCTATCTGATACGGCGGCACCCATTCCAGCCCGGCAAAGAGGTGGCTGACGATGTAGAGCGCGTCGGAGAGGGAGTTGGCGCGAAAGAAAATGATGCTGAATGCCAGCAGGTGAAAGGTGACAAATACTTCCAGCAACGTTGTGACGCGGGGATAAGATTTGAGCGCCGCGAGGCGTGATAGATTGGCGCGCGTGCCCTGCGTCCAGATGCCCCACGCCATGTAGAAACCGTGCAGGAGACCGAAGATGATGAAGGTCCAGTTGGCACCATGCCACAGCCCAATCAGAACGAAGAGGATGAAGAAGTCTAGGCTGGGGTGCCACCGAAAGCGCCGCCGCCGCGCCAGGGGGATGTACACGTAATCCCGGAACCAGGTGGTGAGAGAGATGTGCCAGCGCTGCCAGAACTCCCCAATCGAGCGCGCAAAGAAGGGCCGCCTGAAGTTTTCCATCAGGTCGAAGCCCATGACCTGCGCCGCCCCGATTGCGATGTCGGAGTAAGCCGAAAAGTCACAATAAAGCTGCCAGAGAAAGAGGTAGGTGGCGACAATGAGAGGGAGGCCCGTGTAATCGGTGGGGCTGTTATAGACGGTGTTCACGTAGAGCGCAAGCCTGTCCGCAATCACCAGCTTTTTGAAGAAACCCCACGCCATTCGCCGCAGCCCGGCGGTCACACGTTGGTCGTCAAAGTCATGTTTCTCGTGGAATTGCGGTAGGAGATGCGCGGAGCGCTCGATTGGGCCTGCGACGAGTTGCGGGAAGAAGGAGAGGTAGAGCGCGAAAATCCCGAGGTGCGTTTCGGGTGTCTTGCGCCCGCGATAGACATCAATCGAGTAGCTGAGGGCCTGAAAGGTGTAGAAGGAGATGCCCACCGGCAGCAGAACCTGAAAGGCGGGAACGTCATAGAAGATGTTGAACTGGTTGAAGAGGCCCCGCAGGGATTCATTGAAAAAGTCGAGGTACTTGAAGCCGAAGAGCACGCCGAGATTGGAGATGAGGCTTACCAGCAGGTAGACGCGCCGCTTTCGCGGGTCGGGCGTTCTACCCATAAGCAGCCCGGTTCCATAAGCGACCAGGGTAGAGGCGAAAAGGAGAAGGCCGTATTCCGCCCGCCAGCTCATGTAGAAATAGTAACTCGCCGCGAGCAGGAACAGCCAGCGATAGCGAAAGGGAAGCGCGAAGTAGCCAACCACTACCGCGGGGAAGAAAAGCAGAAAGTGTAACGAGTTAAACGTCATACTGATTTCACGGCTCGTCTCGTGTCGCCAGATATTGTTCCCGGTTGGCAGAGCGGGCGATTTTGCCACTCGTAGTTTTCATCACCCACCCTCGCTCCACGAGGCGCATATCGCCTAGCGTCACATCGAGTTCCGCGTAGACCTGTTGCCGTATCTCTCGCATACACCGGAGGCGTTCTTCTTCACTCAGAGGTTCACGCAGTTCGCAGACGACTACGGGGAGTTCGGTGCCCAACTCTTCATCCCGTATGCCGAAGGCGACGGCAAGGGCAGCGGAAGCCCCAAGGACCGTTTTGGCAATGGTTTCGATGTCGTGCGGGCGTATGTTGTGTCCGCCGACGATGATGAGGTCTTTCTTGCGCTCGTAAATATAGAGTTGTCCATCCGCCAGATATCCAACATCCCCGGTGTAAAACCAGCCATCGCGCAGCACCTCGGCGGTCAGGTCGGGCCGACGGTAGTACTCCGTAAAGAGGGAATTGCTCCGAACCACGACCTCGCCCGCGTGCCGCTCCGGCAGGGGATTCCCCTCGTCGTCAACGATGCCTACCTCCGTACCGAGCATGGGATAGCCACAACCCACGATGTGCTTCGCTCCGGGCGCATCCTGAGATACGGGGATGGCCTGCCGGAGTTCCTGCAATGCCTGGGTAGAAACGCTATCCACCTCCGGTTTCCCGCCCAGAGGGGTTGTTGATACAACCAGGACAGCTTCCGCCATTCCATAGCCAACCATCAACGTCTCTGGTTTGAAGCCATACGGCGCGAACCGTTCAGTAAACCGTTGCATCCCCTCAGGCCGGACCAGTTCAGCGCCGGTACAGAGAATACGCCACGGACTCAAATCTATTCCCGCCAGCTCCTGCTCGCGCGTGTACTTTACACAATGATTCAACGCGAAATACGGCATCCAGGCGATTGTTCCCCCGTAGTGATGCAGAGCCTGCAACAACATCTGTGGGCGTCGTATCCAGTGGTACGGAGCCATCATCACAGACAGTGCCCCTCGAAGTGGGGGCATAATGAGTTGCCCAACGAGGCCCATATCATGAAAGAGGGGCAGCCAACCCACGCTCACATCGTTGTCCGTAAAGCGAAGATGCTCGGACAACGATTCGAGGTGGTTAAGCACCCTCCGGTGGGAGAGGACAGCCCCTTTTGGCAGCCCGGTCGTTCCACTGCTGAACTGTATGTAGGCTGCATCTTCGCCGCCCCGGCTGCCAGCAAGTTCCCGCGTGCCGCCAACAACGGGCGAATCGTCGAGGCTGAGAATCAGGGAATCGGCCTGCAAAGGTGATTCCTTCAGGTACGTCTGGAAATCCCGCGTCGTCACGATGGCCCTGGCCTCTGCCGAGGCGGCCAGCCCATCTACTCGGTTCTTGTACACCTCCGGATTCATATCCGGGGTCAAATAAGAATAGATAGCTGGAACAGCCCCAAGGTAGAGGGCAGCCCAGAAGGCAACGGCCAGTTCATAGCTGTGAGGAAAGGCGAGAACTGCGAGAGCGCCGGGTTGAAGGCCAGCCGCCTTCAGGCAATGGGCCTTTCCGAGCACATCCGCGTGCAATTGGGCATAGGTTATCCGTTCAGCCGCGCCATCCGGGCCAAGAAAGACGAGCACCTCTTTGTCGGGGTCACGTTGTACCCGCTCTGTGAGCGCTTCAACCAGCGAGCGATGGGTCACTGTGGCGCTCCCATAATCCGGTCGGTCATCTGCCTGAGCGTGTCCATAGTCTCAGCGGTCAACTCGGCATCCTCAAGGTAGACGCCAAAGGTGTTCTCGATGAACAGGGCCACCTGGACGAGATAGAAGGAACTCAGGACGCCGCCCGTTATCAAAGGCTCGTCATCCGTCATGGGGTAGTTCGGCTGTTTCAGCAGTTCCTTACGAATGAAGTCTCGGAGTTGAGTGCTTACCGTTTCGCGGTCCATAGTTCAGGTCGAGGTACATGAGGGGAGAACGCGGCCTTGCCCTTGAGAAAACCGGGATTTTAGCAACGTTTCAGGCTCTGTTCAGGCCGCTTCTGTTTTGGCGGCG